>DVLH01000158.1 GCA_018715585.1 Candidatus Aphodomonas merdavium | reverse complement strand
CCAGATGGCATGGTTCCAATACAGCTGCAGCTGCGGGTTTGTCTGCGCACTGCGCCATGTCGGCGTCGTATATTGCACCATGTTTTCCCAGTTTTGCTGCTGCCAGTTCTGCAAATAGCTCGTCAGCACCGCCTCGGCGGCCTGCAGCACGCTGCTCATCGGCGTTCCCGCCGAGGCAGTCGGGAAGACCTGTCCATCGGCACTGTAAGGCTCCGTAGCGGTAACGGCTTCGGCAGTGATCGTCGTGCCTTCCCCCGCGAGGTTCGACGTATCAACAGGGGCATCCGCAACGGGAACTTCAACCGGTGCGTTCGCATCGGACGTCAGGCCGCCAAGGCCCACGCCGGAAACGGCGTCCCACGGCGTTTTTGTCTGCTGTACGGCTACGCTTTGCGCATCCGCCGGACTCCCATAGCTCTGAAATTGATCCGGCTTGGCGCCGATGTTGATGCCTGCTAGCAGCGCAAGCGTCATCAGCACAAGCATGAGGCAGCTGAGCACAATGCGCCCGCGCAGCATGAAACACCGCAGCAGCCACATGAGCAGCAAAGATAGCCCCTCCACGCCTAGAAAGATCCAGAGCATCGGGCGGAAAAAAACGCCCAAGAGGCCACAAAGCGGTCCGGCAATGAACATCATGATCAAAATCAGCATGTCCACACCGCGCTGGCGAGGGGCATAGCCTCCAGACGGCTGCCGGCGTTGCTGCACATAGCGCTGTTGCGGCGGATCATAGGGTTCACGCGCCTGGGTAGGAGCATATGGATCCTGCGCTTGTTGCGGCGCGTAGGAATAGCCCGCCGGGCGCACATCCGCCGGCCTGCGCGGCGCAGTGGCACCACGAGAGCCGTAGGGCGTATTGCCGTAGCCATTACGGTCGTACATCATGCTTACCAGCCTCCGGTTTTGCGGTCAAATCACAATGACTGTAACTTGTGGTAGGCGTGCGCGCAGCGCCTCGGCGTAGTTATGGCTTCCGCGCGGCCCTCCCATACCCATAACGATACAAGCGACATGATTCTTGCATGCCACCTCCGCAATGGTATCCACAACATCGTCCGCGCGGATAACGCTCATTTCAGCGCCGTACTCGCGCGCAATTTCGTAAAGGTATTCTAGCGCGCCCGGGTCGTCATTGAACCCCATCAGCGCTTGCCCAGGATGGACAACATGCAAAATGGTCAGCTTTTCCCCTGCACTATGGCGCGCTCCCTCACGGATAAGGCGCTCACACGTGCGCTGCACTGTTACGCAGACCATCGTCCTTCCATGTGTTTCCGTCATTTCCGTTCCTTTCATCGGGGATGAAAACATGGCGAAAATTTAAAGCAAATCATTTCCGTGCGCTTTCGCGCTCACATGCATGCCGGGTTCGAGCTGCGGGCGCGGCAAAAGTGCATCCCAGTAGAAGAAGCGCTCATCCTTTTCCTCCCGCAAATCGCCCACGTTCAGCACGAGCTGGTAAAAATAAAGCCCCTCTCGAAACGACGTTTCTCCCGCAAAGCGAACGACCACCCCTTCCACCTCGCGCGTTAGCCCGCTTTGCAGCTCACGCAAATAGCGCGCGTAAGCGGTCAGAGGAGCCAGGCGCATTCCGCGGTAAAAAAGGCAAGCGCCGCCAAAGAGCAACGTCACCGCCGTTACGGCAAACTGTGCCGGCTTCTCGCGCGAGCGGTCCATCCCCGTGGGGCTTCGCCAAATCAGCACCGCCACGATCACCACCACCCCCACGAGCGCAATCGCCGCCAAGCGCAGCCGAAGCGAACGGATCTTTTTCTGATTTTCGTCGTACATTTCCCGCGTATGTGCGGGCTCAATGCGCATTTCCGCCATGATCATTCCTTTTATCTATCGTTTTTCTATTATTTTTTTTAGTATAACACCATCGCGCAAAAGAAGCAAACTCACTTTTGCCTCTCAAACGTCACTTTGCCATCCTGCCAACAAAGCGTCCCCGTGCTGCCGCGCAGGCGGGGCTGCTGCAAAAGGCGCTGCATCAGCGCCGCCGTCAGCTGCGGCCCTCCCTCCCGCACGACGCAGTCCTTCCAGATTTTCAAAGCGCATCCTTCCTGCCAGCGGGAGCAATAAAACGCCTTGCTGTTTTCCAGCACGTCGCCCTTGCCGCAAAGAGGACACTTGCCCAGCGCTTGCGCTGGGGCGGCGCGCCGTTTGCGCGTTTTCACGCCCGTCTCCGGCTCAAACGGCACGTCGGGCGCTTTTTGCGCGCTCTCCACGAGCGACGCGCTCAGGCGGCGAATGCCCGCCAAGAACCGCTCTGGCTCCATCTCTCCTGCGGCGATGCGGCTAAGCGCCCTTTCCCAGCGGCCAGTCGTCTCCGGCGAGGCAATGGACTCCGGCGCAGCTTCGATGATATGCACGCCTTTCTCCGTCGCCACCAGCGACCGTCCCCGCCGCTGTGCGTATCCCACCTGCACGAGCCGCTCGACGATGGCCGCACGCGTGGCCGGCGTACCCAGGCCGGAATCCTTCATGGATTCGCGCAGTTCTTCGTCCTCAATCTCGCGGCCCGCATGTTCCATGGCCGATAGCAGCGTTGCGTCCGTATGTTGGGCGGGCGGCTTTGTCCTTTCCGCCTTAACGCTGGCGCGTGCGCAGCGGCGTTCCTCCCCTTTTTCAAGCGCTGGCAAGCGCGTTTCTTCTTTTTTGGCGCCGCGCCCTTCTTTTTCCTCCATTCCCTCCTGCGTAACCTTCCAGCCCGGCTGCACGACTTCCCTTCCCGTGCTTTCAAACAGTTCGCCCGCGCATTGCGTAACAACGCGCACGCTGTCATAGACGTAATCCGGGTAAAATACCGCCAGCATACGGCGGATGACCAGGTGCATAACCTTGCGTTCCGCCTCTTCCAGACGCTGTGGATCGAACCGGCGGCCCGTTGTCACCAGCGCGTGGTGGTCGCTTACGCGTGAGGCGTCAAACACGCGCTTGAGAAGCGGCAGCGGCTTTTGAAGCAGCGGCGCTTTCAGCGCGGCGTATGGCTCAGGCAGCGCGGCAATTGCCTCGCGCATCTTGCCCGCCATATCCGGGGGCAAGCAGCGGCTATCGGTGCGCGGATACGTCAAAAGCTTGCGCGATTCATAAAGCTTTTGCGCTATGTCAAGCGTCTTTTTTGCCGTATAGCCATAGAACCTGTTCGCGTCCCGCTGCAAGCTTGTCAGGTCGTACAACCGGGGAGGCAGCTCACGCTTGCGCTCCCGTTCAAGCCGCTCCACAACGGCGGCCTGACCTTTCACTTTGGCGGCAATCGCCTGGGCTTTGCTAGGATGATCAATCTTTTTTTCGCCCGTCTTTGGATCAATCCATTGCCCCTGGTAATCGCCGAAAGAGGCGGTAACGGTCCAATAATCCTTTGGCACGAACGCTTCGATCTCTTTGCGGCGGTGCACCAGCAGCGCCAGTGTCGGCGTCTGCACGCGCCCAAGCGACAGGCGTGCCCCATAGCGCAGGGAAAACGCGCGGCTGGCGTTCATGCCCACGAGCCAGTCCGCCTCGCTGCGGCTGCGGGCGCTTTGATAGAGCGCGTCATAATCGGCCATTGGCTTCATCGCCGCAAAGCTTTCGCGGATCGCCTCGTCCGTCATGCTTGACACCCAAAGGCGCTTGACCGGCTTTTTGCACCCGGCCATCCGGTAAATGTTGCGAAAGATCAGCTCGCCCTCGCGCCCCGCATCCGTTGCGCAAATGATCTCTTCACATTCCTTTGCGCTCATCAGGCGCTTGAGCACGCCATATTGCTTTTTTGTCTTTGGAAGCACTTTCAGAGGAAGCTCCTGCGGCAGGATGGGAAGATCCTGCATGCGCCACCGCTTCCATTTTTCATCGATTTCCTCCGGCTCACAAAGCGAGACGAGGTGGCCAACCGCCCAACTGACGCGGTAGCCGCCTCCCTCGTACCAAGCCTCTTCCTTTTTGCCGCTGCCCAGCACGCGCGCCAGATCGCGCGCCACGGACGGCTTTTCCGCAATGACAAGCGTATACATCACGATAGGTTAAACAAGGAAAGCGCGTATTGCAGGTTTGCCATCGCCTGTTCAATGCCCGAATAGCTGCTCAGCGCCGCCTCCAGCTGGCGGATGCAATAGGACACGGAAACATAGTCCGCCTCGGAAATCATGCTGCCGTAGTTGGTAAGCATCGAATACGCCTGCTGGAGCAGTGCCTGCGCCTGGGCAACCACGTCGCTGCTTTGATAGAGCTGTTGCTCCTGCACCCAGGCAGCGTTGTGCATCGTACAGGTGCAGCCCGCAATCAGCGCCTGGTTGTATGCGTCGTCTGCGGTGAGCTTAAGCGTAGCAAACTCGCCAAGGTAGTCCTGCATTACGTTGGAATATTCGTCGATGTAATCGTAAAGCGGATGGCCCATCGGGATGATGATCGCGCTTTCAGAAACGATGTTGGGGCAGTATTCGGTAGCCAACAAACCCGTATCGGCGCACAGCGAAAGCTGTTGGTGCATGTTGCAGTACTCCGTCGGCACGTTTTCCTGTGCCCAATAATCGGTGATGACGCCGTAACCGTTGGCGTCGGAGGCGCAGGCGTTTGTGGCCAGCATGCCGCTGACGCCGCATGTCGTCACGCGGATCAGCCCAACCTCCTCCGGCGATTTTTCAATGATATCCCGGTCGGACAATCCTTTCGCCTCATGAATCTGCTCCATGATGGACTGCCACAGCGGCGCGGCATAGTTGCCGCCCGTCGCCTTAGAAGAAAGCGGCTTGTAGTTGTCATGGCCAATCCAAACCGCGCCGGAGTACCAGCCCGTCAACCCGGCAAACGTCACGCCGCGGTAGTCGCTGTTCGTCCCTGTCTTGCCGGCAACGGTCTGCCCGCTGATTTTCGCCGCCGTGCCCGTACCGCTTGAAACGACGTCTTTCATCATATCCACGGTCAACCAAGCGGTGCTCTCTTTAAAGATGATACGCTTTGTCTGCGTCGTGTAGCGGTCCACAATAACGTTGCCGTCGCTGTCCTCGATACGGCTGAAGGAAATCGGCTCCTGATAGATGCCGCTGTTGCCCAGCGTACCGAACGCAACCGCCATCTGCACCGGCGTAATGCCCGAAGAGCCCAGCGCCAGCCCGTAAGGCGTCTCGTTAATGTTGGCGTCGTCCACGCCCATCGCGCGCAGGAACGCTGCCGAGCGGTCGGTACCCACGTAATACAGCAGCGTCTGCGCGGCGGAAATATTATAGCTCTTGATCATTGACTGGCGCAGCGTCGTCGCGCCCGAGTAGCTGCCCCCGCCGTAGTTGGAAGGGAAATAATCTTTGCCGTCGCCGTTGGCATAACCGTGAATCGGCACAGGCATGTTGTAGACGATTGTCGCAGGCGATGCGCCCAATTCAATCGCCGGCGCGTAGACGGCGATGGGCTTGATGGCAGAACCCACGGGCATCGTCATATCCGTGGCGCGGTTGAGCGTCTTGCGCGCCGTCGGCGCCGTCCGGCCGCCCACGACGGCCTTGAGCTCGCCCGTGCGGTAATCGAACACGACGGCGGCCGCCTGCGGCTGGATCAGCTCTGTATATGTGCCGTCCGTGTTGCGCTGGCGGTAGACGGAATCGCTCGGGTCGCGCAGGAGCGGATAATCATCCCAGTTGGCCAGCGTATCCTCCACAATGCGCTGGATCTCGGTATCCAGGCACAGGTAGACATGATAGCCGCCCGTGCGCAGCTCCGTCTCCATCTTGGAGCGGTTGGCGGACGTGTTTTCAAGCGAATTCAGCTGCAGGAGCGTATCAATAACGTCCTCAACGGCATATTCGACGTAGTAGGGGTAATCATACAGCGCCGTGGCACTGTTGGGCGCCTCCTCCAGCACGGTAGCCGTATTGACGTCCAGCGCCGCCTGGTATTCATCGTAGGTGATGAACTGGTTTTCATACATCTGCGAAAGGGCATAGTCGGTGCGGTCGTCCGTCACCTGCGGCGTGGAGCGGGTAAAGTAGTTGCGCCTGGGGTTGTAGTAGTAAGGGCTGCGCGCGAGCCCGGCCAGCATGGCGCACTCGCGCAGCGTCAGCTCGTCGAGCTCCTTGCCGAAATAGCCCATCGCCGCCGTTTTGACGCCATAATAATTCTCGCCCAGGTAGATCGTGTTCAGGTAGCTTTCCAGGATCTGGTCCTTTGTGTAAATCTTCTCCAGCTGCATGGCCAGGTACGCTTCCTGAATTTTGCGCTTGTAGCTTTGCTCATCGGAGAGAAGGCTGTTTTTGATCAGCTGCTGCGTGATGGTGGATCCTCCCTGCACCGACGAGGACATCAGATTGGACACGAACGCGCCGAGGATGCGCTTGGCATCCACGCCGTTGTGCGTGTAAAATCTGGCGTCCTCCACGGCCACGAACGCATATTGCAGCTTCTCGGGGATATCGTCGATGGAAACCATGACGCGGTCTTCGCTGCCCTTGTAATCGGTGATAAGGTTGCCGTCGGCGTCATAGAAGAAAGAGGTCTCCGCTTGGTCGTCGATGACGGCAAGGTCGAGCTCCGGCGCAGTTTCGGTGTATGCCTTGACGATGCCCAGCAGCACACCGCCGCCCGCCACGCAAACCACGAGCACCAGCAGCGCAAAAAGCCGTACCGAACAAACCAGCACGCTGACGGCAAAGTTGGGCCTGCGGTTGCGCGGTTTGAAAATGGTTCTCTTCCGCGGTGGCGGATCGATCGTATCCTGTTTGCGCATGAGCGCCTCCTCTAAATGCAAGTGCTATGTGGAAGGGTGCGGCGCCGGCGGCGCGCCCTTCGGAAATAAACGATTCGACGAAAGGTTTTCTTTCCCCTGCCGTCGCAGGCGCGACGAAAAAGTCCACTTTTCGACGGAAAGGGGCGGCGTTAGAAAAATGCGCGCAGTTTGCGCGCTCAATCGCTCTTTTTTTGCGCAAAAGCGCGAAGCTTTTCCGCGAAGGTTTCACCTTCTTCCTTCGGCGGCATATGCTTTTTGAGGGGGGGTGGAGCACATGCGGATGCTCCGGGTTGAAGGAGGACGGCGTCTTAGCGGTGAAACGCGCGTTTCACGTGCAAAAAACGCGGTATTGCCCATTCTGGCGGCGTCTCTTTTGACGGACGGGGAGGTTACAGTCAAGGATGTCCCGCGCATTGACGACGTTGCGCACATGCTGGATATCCTGCGCACGCTGGGATGCGATGCCGTATGGGACCAAGGGGACGTCCGTCTGAGCGCAGCCAATTTGCGCGATACCGCACTGCCTGACGCGCTGGCCAAAACGTTGCGCTCGTCCATCTTCCTGATGGGCCCGCTGCTTGCGCGCATGCGCAGAGCGGCGGTTACATATCCTGGCGGGTGCGAAATTGGCCTGCGGCCGATTGACCTACACCTGCAGGGCTTGCGCGCGCTTGGGGTCGCCATTCGCGAAGAAGGCGGACTCATCCTCTGCGATGGTTCGCGCATGCATGGCAGCAACGTACACTTCGATTATCCTAGCGTCGGCGCAACGGAGAACGTCATGCTGGCCGCCGTGCTCGCGCCGGGCGATACGACCATCTATAACGCCGCACGCGAGCCGGAGATCGCCGATTTGCAGGCATGCGTCAACAAGATGGGCGGGCGCGTGCGAGGCGCCGGAACATCCACCATCGAAATTGAAGGCGTCGCAGCGCTGCACGGCGTCTGCCACAGGCCAATCCCGGACCGCATCGTCGCAGGCACCCTTTTGGCCGCGCTGGCCATCACGGGCGGGGAAGGCCGGCTGCTTGAGACGGCGCCGCGGGAGATGAGCGCCGTGCTGGAGGCGCTGCGGGAAATGGGTTGCCGCGTGCACGTGGGACGCGACAGCGTTGCGCTGCGCGCCCCCGAACGGCTGCGGGCGTTCCGTTCGCTGCAAACCTCGCCGCACCCTGGTTTCCCCACAGACATGCAAGCACAGATGCTGGCGCTTGCTTCCATTGCGCAGGGCACGTCCGTGCTGACAGAAAATGTGTTTGAAAACAGGCTCAACCACGTGCAGGATCTGCGCCGTATGGGCGCGGACATCGTCGTCAGCGGGCGTGTTGCCGTCGTGCGCGGCGTGGAGAAGCTCAGCGGCGCGCGCGTGAGCGCGCACGACCTGCGCGCGGGCGCAGCGCTTGTCCTGGCGGGCCTTTGCGCACAGGGCGAGACAGTCGTCGAACATGCCGAGCGCATTGACCGCGGCTACGAGCGGTTGGAAGAGCAGCTGGGTGCGCTGGGTGCGCTCGTTTCCAAGGAAACGGACGAAACGGTATAATGCACCACCGATGGCATAAAACGGCCTCCTTGCGGGAACCCTTTGGCGCAAGGAGGCGTTTTACATGCCGCAGGATCCGCTGACAGACCCCATCGCAGAGCCGGTTTCCGCCGCACTGGAATACAACGTCGCGCGACTAAAGCAGGCGCTGCGCGCAGGGCAAAACAAAGACGTTACCGTGCGCCGCGTTTGCTGCGCCGGTTTTTCGGTTGCGCTCGTGTTTCTGGACGGCATGGCAGGCGCCGCGCAGATTAACCAGCACATCCTGCGCCCGCTGCTCCGCGCGCAGGAGGATCCACAGCCAAGCTCCGCACGCGCAGCGTATCTCGCCGACAGCGTGCTCTCCAGCGCCTCGCTTTCGCAGTGCGACTCGCTGGACGAGGCAATGCGCGCCGTGCTTGACGGGGATACCGTGCTTTTTTGTGAAGGCTGCCCGCAAGCACTGCTGGTGGAAACAAAAGGCTTTGCCAAGCGCGGTGTAGAGCAGCCCATCAACGAGGCGACCGTTTCCGGGCCGCACGAAGCGTTTTCGGAAAACATAAAAATCAACCAAACGCTGCTGCGCCGCGCGCTGCACTCGCCGCGGCTCGTGCTCGAATCGCTTTCCGTGGGCACAGGCGCTCCCAAATCATGTGCGCTCGTCTATCTTGACGGCGTTTGTAACGAACAAATGCTTGAAAGAGCGCGCAAGCGCGTTGCCGGCGTAAACATGGACTATGTTTCCACCCTCGAAGAGCTCGAACAGCTGCTGGAGGACAACCCTTATTCCCTCTTCCCTCATTTTGTCCATACGGAACGGCCGGACCGCGCCGTCTCGTTCCTGATTGAAGGGGGCGCGCTGCTGCTGATGGACGGCTCGCCGCTGGCGCTGTGTATGCCCGTGACGCTGCTGCACCTGCTGCACTCGCCGGACGTCGCCTTTCAGCGTTTCCCTAGCGGCACATTTTTACGGTTAATTTGTGCGGTAGGCGTACTGTTGACCACATTTTTGCCGGGCGTATACCTTTCGCTTGTCACCTTTCACAGCGAGGTGCTTCCTCTGGCATTGATGACCTCCATCTATGAGACGCAATCGCGCGTGCCCATCCCCATCTTTTTTGAGCTGCTGCTGATGGGGGTCGCGTTTGACCTGATCAACACCGCCGGAGCACGCATCCCGGGCGCGTTTGGGCAAGGGCTCGGCGTCGTCAGCGCGCTCGTCATCGGCCAGGCCGCCGTCAGCGCGGACCTCGTCTCGCCGATGCTCATCATCGTCGTGGCCGTCTCCGGCCTAGGATCGATGATCATTGGCGACTACGGGCTTTCCCTCTCCTTCCGCATGTTGCAGATGCTTTTTTCGCTTGCAGCCGCCATCGGCGGGCTGTATGGCATTTCGCTCTTAATGCTAGTGTGCTTTTGCGAGCTGTGCATGCAACAATCGATGGGTGTCCCGTTCTTCTATCCTTTCGCCCCTTCGCGCATGCACAACCCAGACCTAATCACCCGCTATCCTATCTGGCAGCAGCGCGCAAGAATGTATTTATCCAATCCCGTTCGCATTTTACGTGCACGGGGTCCCGCTCGCGCTTGGGACAAGGAGGAAAAAGATGGCAAATAAGCGTCCGCAGCCTTCCCGCGTTCGCGTCCGTCCCGGTGGAGGCCCGCCGCCGAGCGTGGACGGGCATCCAGGATGGGTTGAAGCCGACAGCGCGGCATGGGGATTCCTGGCGGCGCTGCTCATCTGCGCCTCCGGCCTTCTTTCCGGTACAGGCCCCATTTTGACGCAAGCGCGCTCCGCCGCTTGGTGGGTTACGCTGTTGGGTACGACCCTGGGCGCACTGCTAATCTGGTTGCCGCTGTGGCGCATCATGCACGGGCAGGACGGAAAAGCGCTTTCCTATGACGAAGCGTTGCGCGCCGCGTTTGGCGAGCCAGTGGGGAAAATACTATCGCTGCTGACAGCCGTAGCCGCGCTGCTGGATACGGCGCTTTTGCTGCGCTGCCTCTGTGGCATCGTTCCGCTGTATCTAATCGAAGGCGCGTCAGAGATTGCCATCGCGTTTGCAGCAGTAGCGGCGCTCGGGCTGATTCTCTGCCGGCACGGCGGGCGGGGTTTTTCCCGCTGCGCATGGGCATTGCGCTTTTTGCTCTTTGGGCTGCTGGCTGTTTCTGGCGTCCTGATGCTGGAAAACGCCAACGTTTACAACCTTGTCCCCGTGTTTGGAGAATCCGCCAACGCCACGCTCGCCGTTTTTCCCATTGCCCTGGGCAATGGGGCAGGCGTCATGCTGCTGGGCCTTCTGCCGCGCTTTACAGGCAGTGCCCGTCCTCCCTGCCTGCGGCGAGGGGTGGTCCCCGCTATCCTTGGCGGTATCCTTTGCGGCGTACTGACACTGCTCACCAATCTTTCCATTCCGCCGCACAGCATTCGCGATACGATTCCCGGGGGGATCCGGCTGATGCTTGCTATTGAATACCTGCGCCGCTCCCAGCTCTACCGCATGTTTTATCATTATGCGCTGCTAATGCTCTTTCTGCTTTCCGCCGGAGCAGCGATGGCCGGATGTGGCGGCATGCTTGCAGGCGCGTGGCGCAACCGCTTTCAATGGCGCCATGCGCTGGCGGCCGCTCTGCTTTGCGCGGCGATTGCGCTCTGTCCCGACGGACAGTTCTTTCAGACGCTCTGGCAGCTGCGCCTTTACCGGGCTGCACTGCTGATCGTCCCACCCTGGGCTGCGTTTGCGCTGCGGGGAATCCGGGGCGCCAAAGGGAGGGGATGACATGCGCCGTGGAAGTGTCGCCGCACTCTTTGCGGCCCTGTGCGTCCTGGTCGCTCTTCGCGGCGGCGTGGACGTGGATAAGCAAACGTTCGTCATCTCCATGGGCATTGACAAAGCCGAGGATGGCATCGCCGTAACGATTGTCTTGCCATCAGCGCAAGCTGGCAAAGGCGCAGGGGAATCGCAGGGAGGGGAAACCGGAACATATGAGCTTGTTCAGGCAACGGCCGCCACGTTTGAGGATGCGCTGCTCGTTTTGCGTACAACGGTGCCACGCTACATCAATTTTTCCCAGCTTTTGCAAATTGTCGTCTGTGAAGACCTGGCGCGAAGCGAATCGTTTGCATCGCTGCTGGAAAGCGTGCTAAGCACGCCGCGGCTCAAGCAGTCGGCGGTGCTGGCCGTCTCGCGCTGCAAGGCGTCCGATTTTTTGCAAAAGCAAAAGCCGTTTCTGGGCATCCGCCTCTCGGCAAACATTGAAACGAGCTTCGCCGTCTATGCGGAGCTGGGAAACGTGCCCGTGACGACGCTCGGCCACGCCCGGCGAACGATACTCGATGCCTGGAGCACGCCGCTGCTGCCGCTTGTTTCCCTCAACGAAACGCAAAGCGATACGCCGGCCAAAGAGAGCAACCCCCTGGGAACGCTCGCAGGCAACCTTCCCTACAAGGGCAACGATCCAACAGAGTATCTCGGTGCAGCCGTCATTGTTCAGGGACGCATGGTCGGCACGCTCACCGGCGCACAGATGGAGCTTGTCTCCTTCCTCCTTGGGGACGTGGACGAAATCACCTACTCGCGCGGGGAACTGTTCTGCCTGCTCGGGCGGCGCAACGCTATTTCCCTTGGAACACGCCAGGAAAACGGCCAGTGGACGCTCCGCGTCGAAGGGCAGATTCTTCTGCGCAACGCACTCAACGATGCCGTGGACGAAGCGCAGCTGCGCGAGTTGCTTTCCCAAGATATTCTCAACCTGCTCGCACACCTGCGCGACCTGGGCGCCGACCCGCTCGGCTTTTCCGGACGGGCGGCCAGCCATTTTCCCACGCTGCAAGCTTGGCATCAGCAGGGATGGGACAGCGGCTATCGTGACGCTATTTTGGAAGTTTCCCTGCGCATTTTTGCATCGGAAGCCACGTAAAACCGCGGGAAAGCCGGTTCTTTGCCACTCCTGTCTTTATAAGCCACAGCGCGCTTCTGCCGCCGTTTTCTCTCCCCAAATCGAACCCGCTGTGCCGGGCTTCGATTTGGTTTTTTTAAAGCGCAACATCCTATTAACGGCGGTTGGCCAAAGGACCGCTGCAGTTTTCCTCTTAGCCCATAGGATGAGCGCTTCACCGTCTTCTGCCGCAAAAAGCACCGCGCCCCGGCTTTTCCGCCGGAGCGCGGCTGCATTATAAGGTCATATGGCCAACGAGGCACGAATCGCCTGCGCAACCAGGTTCATCTTTTTTTCATCCAGCACGCCCAGGCGTTTTCCCAGCCTGCGCGCATCCAGCGTGCGCATCTGCTCTGCCAGCACGAGCGAAGGCTTCGAAAGGCCGGCCTCACCGGCACACAGCGGCACATGGGTGGGTAAATCCGCTTTTGTTTGCCGCGACGTAATCGCCAGCACAATGACCGTGGGGCTGAAACGGTTTCCAACATCGTTTTGTATCACAAGCACCGGCCGTACCCCGCCCTGCTCGGAACCGATTACGGGGTTCAGGTCAGCGCAATATATTTCACCGCGTCTGACGGTTATCATAAGGATGTCACGCTCCGAAACTGACGTTCCTCCGCGCCCATCCTTTTCCCTGCGCTATGCTCTATTCTATGCAAAGCGAGCCCAGAAGGTCCTGCGCAAGCATCGAGCGCACGCCCAAGCGCTGCGCCGCGCGCTCCCCGGCAAGCCCGTGCAACAGCGCGCCAAGCCGCGCGGCCAAAAAGGGTTCGACCCCCTGCGCCAACAGGCCGGCGATCATCCCCGTAAGCACATCGCCGCTGCCGCCGGTGGCCATACCCTGCGTGCCCGCGGTGTTCAGCGCGCACTGCCCCTGAAAGGCGATGACGGTCGTCGCCCCCTTGACAAGCGCCGTGCAGGCGTATTTTTCGCTTAGCGCCAGCGCCGCATCCACCGGCTCGCGCGCGACCTGCGCTGCCGGAATGCCTAGCAGGCGGGACGCCTCTCCCGGATGCGGCGTGATGATGAACCGTTCGCCCAGCACAGCGGGATTTTGCGAAAGATAAGTCAACGCATCGGCATCCCAAACCTGCGCAGTTTCCTTTGCCCTCAGCAGCGCTTCCAGCACGGCGGCGCTCCCGCGGCCCATGCCGAGCCCCGGCCCGGCCGCTACGGCCGACTTGCCGGCAAATGCATCCTCCACGCGCGTTTCTTCCCGCAAACGGCATGTGGCACACGGAGCCAGCGTTTGCAGGATAGGCATCGTCTCCTTTGCGCAAAACAGCGTGCACAGCCCTGCGCCTGCGCGCATTGCCGCGTTTGCGCAAAGCGCCGCCGCCCCCGCCATCCCTGGCGAACCCGCGGCCACAAGCACATGGCCGCACGTTCCCTTGTGCGCATCACGCCTGCGCGGCGGGAGCAGCGAGGCCACATCGGCCTCCTCCAGGACGGTCATCCCCTCCTCGTCCTCCGGCAATCCGATTGGCGCCACGACAAGCCGCCCAGCGTTTTCCCTGCCGGGAAAAAGCATGTGGCACAGCTTCGCCCGGTGGAACGTCACCGTCGCCTGCGCGCGCGTCATCAATTCCGGCGTGCCGCTGGGCATGTCCACGGCGAGCACGGGCAAATCGCAGCCGTTAAAAAACCGCACGGCCGCTGCGTAAACGCCCTCGAGCGGCCGGGAAAGGCCCGTACCAAACAGCGCATCCACAACGAGCGAACAATCCGGCGCAAGCGGCGTCCCTTCCTCCCAGGCGCGGATGGGGATGCCCAGCGCCCGGCAAAGGCGCGCGTTCACGAGCGCATCTCCCCGCAGCTTTTCCGGGTCGCTCAATGCAAACACTTCACACCTGCGCCCCGCCTGCCAAAACAGCCGCGCCGCCGCATAGCCGTCGCCCCCATTGTTGCCCGGCCCGCAAAAAAACGCCGCCCCGTCCCGCGCCATGGCGAGCGCTTCCTGCGCCACGGCCTGCGCGGCGTGCTCCATCAAGAGCAGGCTGGGATAGCCCGTCTTTTCCATGAACGCCTTTTCCACAAGGCGCATCTGCTCCGAGGTGAGAATCCGCTTCATTTTTATCCCTCCAGCACGGCCACGGCAGCGGCCATGTTCCCCTCATGCGTGATGGAGAGGTGCATATGCTTTGCACCCAGCCGCTCCATGCGCTCCGCAGCCTCGCCGGTGAACGCATAGTACGGCGCGCCAAGCGCGTCATGGGCCACGGCAACCTCCCGCAGCGGCATGGCAATCCCACAACCAAACGCTTTCAGCGCCGCCTCTTTCGCAGCAAAACAGCCGGCTGCCGCCTGCGCCGCCGCGGCGCCGCGCGCGGCAATATACGCCCGCTCCTGCGCGCTGAAAAAACGCTCCAAAAACCCTTCGCGCGCAATCATTTCCCGCATGCGCGCAACCTCGCACAGGTCAATTCCAATCCCCATCAACATAGCCTGTCAACCCCCGCACGGAGACATCCCCCGCCAGCACGCGCCGCTGTTTGCCTTCGCCGTCGCGCACGAGCAGCGCGCCGTCCCGATCCAGCGCCTCAGCTGTTCCCGTAAAGCTTTCCTCGCCGCACTTTACGCGCACTGCCGCTCCCAGCGTTATGCAGCGCTCACAGTAATCCTCGCGCCATGCGCCGGCGACAAGAGCCTGCACGCGGCGTTCCAGCGCTTCCAGCAGCGCTCGCTCCAGCTCGTCCAGCGCCACATCTTTTCCCGTGAGCATCAAAAGCGATCCCGCTTTGTTTCTCAGTTCCGGCGGGAAATCTTCCTGCCTCTGCCGCACATTGATGCCAATGCCGATAATCGCCGCATCGCCTTCGCATTCCAGGAGAATGCCGGAAATTTTGCGTCCCGAAAGCACCAGGTCGTTCGGCCATTTAATCCCCGGATGCGCACCTGTAACGGCAAAGCAGGCATCCCACGCGGCCAGCGCCGCTGCAAATGTCAGCAGTGCAAAGCGCTCCACCGGCATCCGGGGCCGCACAATTGCGGACAAATAAAGCCCCGCGCCCGGCGGCGAAACCCATCGTCTGGCAAGGCGGCCACGCCCTGCCGTCTGCTGCGCCGCCACGACGACCGCCCCGTCCGGCGCGCCTGCACGCACCCAACGCCGCGCAGCCTGGTTTGTGGAATCCACCGCCGCTTCCCTGCGAACCTGACAACCGATCTTTCCCGGCATGGTTTTTGCCCTTTCTTTCGTTTTCTTTTACTGGCAGACCGTCGGAGTACCGCCGCTTTCTAGGATACCCGTTGCGTTTGCTTTTTTCAAGGGCGTCCGCTATAATAGATGCGCATTTCAAAATGAGGAGACATAAACATGCAGCAGCCGCGCCGTTTAGTCCGCGCTCTCCAGCAAAACATCGCCGAGGTCGTCGTCGGCAAGGAAGACGTCATTGAGCTGGCGCTGATCGCCCTGCTCTGCAAAGGCCACGTGCTCATCGAGGACGTGCCCGGCGTCGGCAAAACGACGCTGGCCAGCGCGCTGGCCAAATCGCTTGATTGTTCCTTCAAGCGTATCCAGTTTACCCCAGACGTTACGCCTTCGGACGTGACGGGTTTTTCCGTCGTCAACTTTAAATCCGGCGAGCTGGAATTTAAACCGGGCGCCGTCATGAGCCAGATTGTCCTGGCGGATGAAATCAACCGCACCTCGCCCAAGACGCAATCATCGCTCTTGGAGGTAATGGAAGAATATCAGGTAACGGTGGACGGCGTCACGCACCCGCTGCCAAAGCCCTTCCTCGTGCTGGCCACGCAAAACCCTGTCGAATTTGTCGGCACCTATCCGCTTCCGGAGGCGCAGATGGACCGCTTTTTTATGCGCATCTCCATCGGCTATCCGTCCATCGAGGATGAAATGGACATCCTCGAGCGCTACAGCGCGCCCACCACGCCCCTTTCGACCCTGCAGCCCATCTGCACCGCCGCAGACATCCTTGCCATGCAGGCGGCCGTAACGGAAATCTATTGCTCCCGTGAGGTGCGCGGCTACGTCGCCAACATCACCGCCGCCACGCGCCGCCATCCTGCGCTGCAATTGGGCGTTTCCACGCGCGGCGCAATCGCGCTGATCAAGGCGGCGCAGGCCTGCGCGCTGCTGGCCGGGCGCGATTTCATCCTGCCCGAGGATGTGCAGCGCATGGCCCTTGCGGTGCTGTGCCATCGCGTCATGCTCAGCCCGGAGGCGCGCATGAAGGCCGTCACGGCCGACCGCGTCATCAACGGCATCCTGGAAAGCACGCAGGTGCCGGTGCGCGTGCCGTGACGCTGCGCTGTTTTGCCGCCTTTGCCGTGGCGGCCGTGCTGCTGCTGTGCGCACTATCCACAGGGGGCGCGCTGTTTTGGCTGATGTTTTTAGCGGTTGCCTCATCGGTGCTTTGCTCGCTTTGCGCCGTGCTGTGGACGCGCGCCACGCTTTCCGTCCGTTGCCGGATGGAATCGCGCAGTGTCACTCGCGGCGAGACGGCCGGCCTACTCATCCAGCTGCGCCACCGCTGCCCTTTGCCGGTGATTACCTTCACGCTGCGCATTGTAACGGCAGAAGGAGAAAGCTTCCCCCTCTCTTGCGGCGTACATCCCATGCGGGCGCGCGAATTGCGCGTCAAACTGGCATGCAACCATGTAGGGCGCTACCCGCTGGTCTTAGGAGAGCTGCGCATCCATGATCCATTCGGCTTTTTTTCCATGAAAGCTAAGACGAGCAGCGTCAAAAGCGATGAGTTAACCGTTCTGCCGCAAGTGCACTTGACAGAGCCGTTGACCTTCAGCCCCGGCGATTCCGACGAGGAAAGCCCCACCGCGCGTGCGTTTGAGGACGCGACGTTGCCGACAGACCTGCGCGCCTATCAGCCGGGGGACGAGCTGAAAAAAATCCACTGGAAGCTTTCCATGCGCCGCCGGGAACTGCTGGTACGCGTTTATGAACAGCCGGCCAAACCGGACGCACTTTTGCTTGTAGACTGTGCCCCACCGCAGCTGCGTGCAGAGGCTACTGAAGCTGATATGCGCGACATCATCTGCGAGGCGGCTGCGTCCGTCGCCAGCATTGCGCTGCAGGCCGGCGCGCCGGTTCGCATGCCGCTGTTGGCAGCGCAGCCGGATGAAGTCAGCGTTACCAAGACAGAAGAGCTGCCACGCGTTCAGGAAGCGTTGGCGCGCTGCCGTTTCGATGGCGCAACGGAGTTTGAACGGCTTTTGCAGCTGGAAACGCGGCGCATGCGCCGCACGGGTTCTACTGCCATCGTCACCAGCCGCATGAACCCCGTCATCGCCGATATGGTTTTGCGCATCCGCCGCATGGGGCCAAAGGTGCGCGTACTGCTCGCAGCCGATGAGAAAGACGCAGCTGTTGCAGCCCTGATACAGCGGCTAATGCGCAACGATGTTGAAGTGACGCCTATTGCCATGGCCCCTGTTGCTGCTGAGCCGTCAGAGGAGGAAGAAAGCTGAAAGCGCTGCTGAAAAAAATCAACAAAGCCTGGTTCCCCGCGTTCAACGGCTTTCTTTTTGCCATTGGGCTTTTGTTGCCCATCCTGTACGCGCTGGGACTGAGCGCATACGGCACGGCCGTGCGCGCCTGCGCAGTGACCGCGCTCTTTTGCCTAGGAGCGGGTCTTGGCGGGCTGTATTCGCTGCTTGCAGGTGGCGCTGGCATGGTGGTATTTGCCCTGACGCTTCTAAGCGATGGAATGCCTTCACGCCTCGGCGGCATGTTTGGTGCGGCGCTTGCGCTCAAAGACGGCGTCGTTGCACCGCTACAGGTTTACGCGCCCGAAGCAGCGCTGTTATTGGCAATTATACTGACGTTGATAGGGTGGATCCTCTCCCTCAAACCGGGAGGGTTTTTTCCTGCTTTTTCGCTTGTAATTATCATTTCGCTTGCCTGCTGGGCAGGTGGGATGCGCGATGGATTTGCCCTGATGGCGCCGGCGCTTTTGTCGCTGTTGGTGTTGCTCTCACAGTTGACGGGAGAGACGGAGCATAAACCAGCCGCGCTGCTCGCCGCTACTGCGGCCGTCGGTATTAGCCTCTGCCTGCTGCCTGTTTTTCATTTTTCTTCCCCCACGCTGGTAAAAGCAGCGCAGGCACTGCGCACGTTCATCACCGATACGTTCTTTTTTACGGAAACCCGGACGGTCTATTCCATCAAGGTGGACGGCTATTTGCCCCTAGAAACGCGCCTGGGCGGCGCGGCCGAGCCGGATGATCATCCCGTCATGATGGTGCAAACGGACGTGCCGCTGCTACTGCGTGGCTCGATCCACAACGAATATACCGGCGTTTCCTGGCGCAACACGATGCCCTCACGCCGTTACCGCTATGCCAACACGCGCTTTGAAAAACTGCGCGCCGAGGCGACGGACGATGCGCTTCCCTCCCAGGAAATCCAAGAGTCGTCCGACCTTTTTGCGCTGCATCCGGTTTCCATTACCATGCACACCGACAGCGCGTCCACCCTCTTTTCCATGCTGCGCATGGAAAACCTGACCACGCCAATGTCGCTCGTGCCGTATTTCAGCACCTCCAGCGAGATTTTTATCACCCGCGACCTGGCGGCTGGCGACGCGTATACGTTTGAAGCCCCCGTCTTTACCGGCGAGGACACGCGCCTTGACGCTGTGCTCGCCCTTGCCGCGCAGGAGGCGGAACCCAAGGACATGTCCGCCTATCTGGAGCTGCCCGACGCCATTGCAGAGGATGTCTATACGCTCACGGAAAAGCTTGTCTCCACCTGTTCCACCCCGCTGGAAAAGGCGCGCGCCATCCGCACCTATCTGCTCTACAATATGGATTATAGCCTCACGCCGGAAACCCCGCCCGACAACCAGGATTTCGTCTCGTATTTCCTGCTGCGCGGAGAAGAGGGGTACTGCACCTACTTCGCCTCGGCCATGGCCGTCATGGGCCGCATTGCCGGCCTTCCCACCCGCTACATCGAAGGGTACCTCGTGCAGCCCTCCGGCGGCACGGCGCTCGTCACCGGCAAGGATGCGCACGCTTGGGCGGAGGTATGGTTCGATGGGTTCGGTTGGGTCGCTTTCGACGCCACGCCCGCGCACGGCAGCGGCGGTTCGCAATCGCAGCAGCCTCCCCCGCAGCCGCAGGAACCGGACGATCAGATGCAAAACGGCCAAGAGCTCCCGCAAGATCAAAACGAGGAACAGCCGCCGGACCAGTCCGAAAACCAGCCGCAGGATCAACCCGAAAACCAGTCGCAGGACCAGCCCGAGAACCAACCGCAGGACCAGCCCGAGAACCAGCCGCAGGATCAACCCGAGGCGTCAAACGAGCCCGAGCCCTCCCCGCAGAGCGACGCACAGGATAATCCTCCCGACGCTTCTTCGCAGGAGCCTCCCAAGCACAAGAGCCGCTGGTGGCAGTTTTTGCTGCTGTTGTTGCTGCTGGCCGCGCTTACGCTGCGCATTCTCTGGACGTCGCCTTCGCGCGCTGTACGCCGCTTAACGTCGCAAGATGAGCGGTTGCTGTTGTGGTACCGCGCACTTTTGGGGCTTTTGCGCGCTGCAGGCCTCGGAGCACGGGCCAGCGAATCGCCCAGCGCATATGCGCTCAGGATCAATCAATCCCTCCCCGAGGACGCCGGCTTCCTGGACGTGGCGGATTCGCTGACGCTGCTGGGCTATGGCCGCTATGGCGCCTCCCCGGCACAGGTTGAGCACGCCAGGCGCTGCTACTGTCTGTTGAACCGCACGCTGCCACTGCGCGCGCGGATTGTCTGGTTTGTTACGCGCACCGTCAAAGGGTTGGGCAGCGTGCAGCAGGTGCCCTAAGCCCGCCATCAAACTCTTCGACAAACCGTGCTCGGCAAATGCCGGGCTTTTTTCGTGGCTTTTCCCAGGCCGGTGCCACGGCCGCAAAGCATAGTAAACAAAAGCCCTTCCCATCTTGGAAAAATATATAAACCGCTGCGAAAATCCAAAGCCGCTATCCGTTTTTTTGTGGCAGTTTGCATTTGTGATTTTCAGCAGCGCACTGGCCGCGCTTTGGGCACGGTGGAAAGCAGCGCTTTCCGGCAATGATTTTGTTTGTTATCGCTGCTAACGCGGAAATAAAAAAACGCCTCCATTTTAATCCTCTGGAAGCGATTTTTACGCCCGTTATTTCAGGCGCCGTTTGGATCTGAAAAAATCCGTCCCGGCAAACGGCAAGCCGGCCGGGTGCCTTTGCCGGCTTTAGGCCGCCGCGCGCTTAGCGCTGCGTACCGTATGTCTGTTCCCACTGCTCCAGCGCCTGCGCCAGCTGGTCTGGGCAGGACGTGCCGTTCTGGCATTGGATGCCCCGCAACAGGCGGATTACGTCCTGGGCCTTGCGCCCCACGGCGAGCCGCTCCACGGCCTGGGTATTGCCCATACAGCCGCCGGTAAAATGGCATTGCGTAATCACGCCGTTTTCGATATCGAAATCCACCCTGCTTGAGCAGGTTCCAATGTTTTTATGGCTATACACGTCCTTTGCTCCTCCTTTGCATAAAAAAGCGGCCGCCGTCTTACCCGCGGCGGCCGCGCGCTTTTCTTTTACCGGCCGGCTTTGCGCAGCGCCAGAATCCGCTGCATTTCGTTGTAGACGATCATGTAACCCTCGTCCACGCCCATACCGGGCTTGGCGAGGATCTGCACGGGCTGCGTGGCCATTGCGCAGTGGACGCAGCACTCGGCCGAGCGGTTCGTCTCGTTGCACGTTCCGCCCTGATAGGCGCCCATGCCGTGCTCCTTGCAGTAGATAACCGCCTCGATGGTGTTGTTGATGCCGCCCAGGTCAGGCGTCTTTATCTGCGCCATATGGCCGGCTTTGTTATCCGTGAAGTAGATGACGTCCTCCAGCGTGTTGCACCACTCGTCGGCGACAAGCTCCACCTGGATGCCGCGGCGGTCGATCTCCTTGCGCAGCTCGCGCATGTCGATCATCTGCTGCTCGCGCTCTTCGGCGTCCATCGGCCCCTCGATGCGCAGGTGGAACGGCTTGGCCGCCTCCTCGAGCGTCGCCAAGTAATCAGCCATGGCGGTGTAATTGTCATGGCCCAGCCATGCGCCGATGGTGCCGTAAACGTCGATGTGCATCACGGGGGAATAGTTCTTGTCCACGCGCAGCTGGATAATGCGGTCGCGCAGCCAAGCGACGTAATCGCGCAGCAGCTCGCCATGCTCGCCGAGCTTCGTCTTGACGTTGTTGATCAGCGCGTGCGGCATAACTTCCGCGCCCTTCATGATCATCTTGTCCGCGTTATCATAGCGGCTGTCGCCGGACTGCGTGAAGATCGGGATCAGCTTATCGCTGACGGTCAGGCCGTATTCGTCCGCCACGACCTCGCACATGAGCTTGTGGTTTGCCTTGGCGACGGCGTCCAGGATGGCCTGGCTCACGCCGTAGCGAATGGCCGTATGCAGCCGTTTGCCATCGACGGTGATCGCTTCCATTTCCTTCGTCAGCTGGCGGAAGGAATCGGCCTGGCGGCCGACGAGCATCGGCTTGATGTGCTCCTCGATGACGGGGATGAAGTCCTCCGCCAGGAACAGCGGGTCGCGCCCGCCCGCGCCGGAATACTGCACGGCCGCGCAATCGCCGTGGGCAATCTGCCCATCCTCGAGCACGAGCATCACCGAAATGGACTCGCCCGCCTGGCGCACGGCGGTAAACCCGGGCGTCACGGGATCGCCGATATAGGCGGATCCGTCTGCTTTCGCGCCTTTCTTGATCGCGCGCTGGTCGTCAAAGAAAAAACCCGTGCGCCCCTTGGCGCAAATAAGGTCTACGATTTTCATAGCACATCGCTCCTTTTGCTTTTTAACGCCGCTGGCGGCATTGTCCGCTGCCATGCAGGAGAAAGCGGGACGGCGCAGCCCGCGCCGCCCGCAGGAAACCTTTTTTAGCGCGGGCGGCCTACAAGGCGGCCCTTGGAAATGGCGTAAATATCATCCACGACCATCTGGAACGAAACATCACGCTTCTCTTCCCTGGCGCGCTCCTCAATCTTGGCACGGTGGAACGCCTTGACGCTGTCGCTGAAGGGTAGGTTGCCCGTGTTGAGGAAGCGCACGGCGCCGTGGTGGTCGCGCGCAGGCAGGATTTTGCCCGCGTTATAGCGGCTAGGCGCGAAAGGCACATCCAGCACGCCCGCCTGGAACGCGCGCACGGCGCCCACAGCGATATCGCCTTCGCCCAGCTCAAAGCACTTATCCAGAATTTGGCGCGTTTCCTCCAGGATCATATCACGCTCCAACTGAAGCGTATCGCTTTGCGGCAGCGATTGGTCGCAAAGCATGGAGATTACCTGTTTTGTGCAGCGAAGGCCCGCGGCGTTCGCCTGCATCGTCGGCACACCCACGGCCTCATGCGGCGTTTTGACGATGACCTTCGTGGCATGGCCGATGGCGGCGGCGGCGCTGCCCCAGCTGATGACGCCAAATGCTTTGGCCTCGTCCGCTGGGAAACCGCCCATCCACTGGTGGAACACGGTGGTTACTTTCACGTCCTCATAGCCGTATTTTTGCAGGTACTCCCGCGTAATCGTCTCCAGCGTCTGAATTGCCGCGACGTCCTGCTGCAGGTTGCCCAGCTGGCCATAGCCCACGGTGATATCGCGCACGCCCTGCTCTGCCGCTACCAGCGCCTCGATCACCGCTACCGCATGCGAAATACACGGCGGGACAAGCGTGCCCGTAAGCGGGCCGAACGGCTCACGGTTGATGGAAATGCCGTTCTCCTCGTAGATGCCCACCAGGCGGTCCACATACATCCAATCGCGCATCGTCTGCTCAATGGAAATCGCTTTGGCATAGGGGATATTGTAGGAAATGCCGCCGCCTTCAAAGCTGGTGAAGCCGCCGGCCAGCGTGATTTCCGCCAGCAGCCGCGCGTCCGGCGTTCCATGGCGCACCTGCACCGGCGTATTGACGGCCTCCGTCACCTGGCGGCAACCCGCCACGCCATGGTTCACTGCCGGGAAGCCGTTGAGCATCGCCTTGTCCAGCCGGATGCTCTCCTCCAGCCCTGCCTGCGCTTCCTGATAGCGGTTCAGGCGCGTATAGCTGTCAATTGTCGTGGGCAGCAGATCCGTCTCGCCGAATTCCTCCAAGTGTTTTAGCAGCTCAATGTGCCGCTCGATCACCGGCACGCCGGCGCGAGGCTGAATGAGCGTGCGGCGTTCGCTGCTTGCCTTGCTAAGCTTGGCGGAAAAACGCTTGGCATCCGGAATGGCGGCCTGGTAAGCAATCGCCTCTTCCAGGTTCAGATCCTTGCCCGTCGGCCATTGGGTAAGCACCTCTTCGCGCATGGCGTTGAACGCATCGCGCGTCATTTTCTTGTTGCAAAACTCCATTATTGAAACTCCCTTCCCATCATTTCCCTGGCGACCTGTTCATAGTTCTGGCTTAAAAGTCCCATTGCGGAAAGGATATAGCGCCTATCCAACAGCACACGCGCGCCGCGCGGTGCAAGCGAATCGGGCGGCAACGCGCTCATGGCGCGCGCGGTCATCTCCTCCGCACGGCCCGTGCGAATGAGCGCCCCGCCCGTCAGGAGGATCCGTTCCACCTGTGTCAAGTCCTTGCCCGTCTGTTGGTACGCCATGCCCATGGGCGTAAAAACTTCTTCAATCTTGCCTGAATGGCGCAGCAGCCCCGTCTCGATGGCCAAGCTGGCCAGCGCAAAATCCACATCGCGCTCTGCCTGTGTTGCTGCCAATACGCCCGGTTCATCTTTTACGCGTGCAAGCCATGCCTCCACCGCCGCCTCGTCCTGGCCCGAAACCTCAACGACCCTTTCCAGGCCCACGGCATCCACAACGCCGTGCGCGCTATAGCGCATGCCGATATCGCCTTCCACCGTGCGCTTGGCGAACGGTTCCGGCAGGCCGCGCATCACAGTGCCCGCGCGGGTAGGCGTCCCCTTTGCGATGGAATAAACGTCCGTCGTCGCGCCGCCTAAATCAACGGCCATCAGCTCGCCCAGGTCCTGGGAGAGCAGCGTTAGCGCCGTCAGCACCGCCGCCGGCGTCGGCATCAAAATGCCGCTGATCAGCTCTTGCGCCTGCGAAAGGCCTTTGGCCGAAATGATCCTGCGCAGGAACACCTCGCGAATGGCTTTCTGGCACGGTTCCACGTTGAGCGTGTTAAAGGAGGGCATCACGTTTTCGCATGCGATTACCTCCATGCCGGCGCCTTCCAGCGCGCGGCGGCAAGCCCCCGCGCTCGCCCTGTTCCCTGCAAGAACGACGGGAAAACCGCCCTTGAGCGAAGCGATCGCCTTGGCGTTGCGCTCGATGCAGTCCCTGTTGCCGCCGTCCGTCCCGCCGCAAAGCAGCAAGATGTCCGGCTTGAGCGTGCGGATCTCTTCCAGATCGTCCTCCGTCAGCTCATAGGAGTACGTGCGGATCACTTTGGCGCCTGCGCCGAGCGCGGCGCGCTTGGCCGCTTCCGCCGTCAGCGACGGCACCAGGCCCGAGGCGATCATGCGCAGTCCGCCTGCCGCCGAGGAACACGCAAAGCGCTGCGCAAACTCGCGCACGCCCGTCTCCTCCCGCAGCTGTCCCAGCGCGTTTTCCAGCCCGATGGAGATGTCCTCCTCCACCGTGGTATAGCTCTGCGCCGTGCCCAGCAGCTGCGCGCTGTCAACGTCCACGCAGGTCGCCTTGGTATAAGTGCTACCAAAGTCAATGAGCAAGATAGGCTTCATGCCTGGCCCGACCCCTTTGCTTCAATCGCCTCAAAGTCCTTTTTCAGTGCGGCGATGGTCGTCTCCGGCGGTGTGCCCGGGCCAAACACTTTGTCAAACCCCATGGCCTTAAAGCGCTTCTCTACCTCCTCAAACGGTTGCTTGCCAACGACGATGTTTCCGCCAACGTAGAGCAGAATGCCCTTCAAGCCAGCTTCGTCGCATTTCTCCCGCATCCCGCGGCAGTCCAGCTCGCCATGTCCATACAGCGAAGAGATGACGATTGCCTTCGCATCCGTTTCAATCGCCGCCTCGATGAACTCCTCCTGGGACACCATCACGCCCAGGTTGACCACGTTGAACCCCGCCTCGGTAAATGCAAAGTTGAGAATCTGGTTGCCGACGGCGTGCACGTCTGCGCCGATCACGCCCAGCACCATCGTCCTTTTCGGCATACGTTTCCCTCCATGGTATTGTTTTTCTTCGATAAGCCGCCCGTGCGGGCAGCGTATATCCTGTGCCTTACGCCTGCGCCCCGTCTGTCCTGTATTGCGCAGGGCCAAGCTCGTAGAGGTTGTTTCCTAGGCTGTCGATGAGCACCAGAGCGGGAAAATCGCGCACCACAAAGCGGTGAATCGCCTCCGCGCCCAGGTCCTCATACGCCACCACTTCGGCGCTTTCTATGCGCCGCGAAATCAGCGCTGCCGCGCCGCCCACGGCGCCAAAGTAAACCGCGCCGCGCTTTTTCATCGCCTCAATCACGGCGGGGCCGCGCTTGCCTTTTCCCATCATTCCCAGCAGGCCGCGCTCGAGCAAAGCGGGCGTGTAGGCGTCCATGCGGTAGCTCGTGGTGGGGCCCGCAGAGCCGACGGCATGGCCGGGCGACGCCGGCGCAGGGCCGACATAATAGATGAGCTGGTTTTCCAGCGGGATGGGCAACGGCTCGCCCCGCTCAATGCACGCCACCAGGCGCTTGTGCGCCGCGTCGCGCCCCGTATAGAGCGTTCCCGTCAGCAGCACCGTATCGCCCGCGCGCAGCGTTTTCACCTGTTGCGGGTCCAGCGGGAGGGAAATGCGGATATTTTCCATGCTTGCTTTCCTCCTTAGAGCAGCGCTTGGGCGTGGCGCGCCGCATGGCAGCAAAGGTTAACGGCCACGGGCAGCCCTGCGATGTGCGTAGGATACGTCGCGATGCTCACCTTCAGCGCGCTCGTGCGCCCGCCGATGCCGGCAGGCCCAATGCCCAGCGCGTTGATCTCGTTGAGAATGCGCTCCTCCAGCGCCGCATAGCGGGGATCCTCGTTCGGCTGGTCCACGGGGCGGGCCGTCATGCGCTTGGCCAGCTCCGCCGCTTTCTCCATCGTTCCGCCGATGCCGACACCGACAATCACGGGCGGGCACGGGTTTGGCCCCGCGTTTTTCACCGTGTCCACTACAAAGCGCACGACGCCCTCCACCCCTTCGGCGACGACGAGCATCTTCACCGCCGACATGTTCTCACTGCCAAACCCTTTGGGCGACACGAGGATGGAGACGTTCTCCCCCGGCACGATGCGCGTATGCAGCACGGCGGGCGTATTGTCCTTGGTGTTCACGCGCGCAAAGAGCGGATCGCCCACCACGCTCTTTCTTAGGTACCCTTCGCTGTAGGCGCTGCGCACGGCGTCGTTGACGGCCTGGGTCAAATCGCCCCCCGCGATATGCACGTCCTGGCCGATATCCAGGAACACCACGCACATGCCCGTGTCCTGGCAGATCGCGATGCGCTCCTGCCGCGCGATGTCATAATTTTCCAGCAGCTGTGAAAGCACCGCCCGCCCGGAAGGGGACGGCTCTTCGGCAAGGCAGCCGGCCACCCTGCTGCGCACATCGTCGCCGATTACGTAACTCGCCTGCAAAATCAGCGAACGCACCGTGTCACGGATTTGCGCGGCCTGAATCTCCCGCATTTTTCCCTCATCCTTCCACGTTGTAAATCCGGTCCAGCACTCTTCCGTCGCGATACTCCACCTCGCCCACCACACGATTGCCATGGCGCAGCTTTTCCGGCTTGCCCGTAAAACGCTCTGCCAAATCGCGCAGCGCCTCAATGGGCACGACGGACAACCCGGCATCCTTGAGCGCGCCGGCAAGCTGTGGTTTTGCGGGGTTGACGGCAATGCCGCGCTGCGTCACAAGCACGTCGACGGTAGAACCGGGCGTGGAGACGGTCGTCACGCGGTCCGTGACGATTGGCAGGCGTGCGCGGAAAAGCGGTGCGACGATCATCGTCAGCTTCGCGCCCGCAGCCGTGTCGCTGTGGCCGCCGGAGCCGCCGATGATATAGCCGTTGGAATCGGTATGCACGTTCACGTTGAAATCGACGTCCATCTCCGTTGCGCCCAGGATGACGACATCCAGGCTGTCCACGGCGGACGATTTCGAGCCGGGGCTGGCGTAGCGCATGGCGGAAATCTCCTGATGGTTGGGGTTCTCGCGCAGCGAGGCGACGGCCTTGAGGTCAAAGCACTGCACGTCCAGCAGGCTGCGGAAACAGCCGTCGTTGAGCATATCGACCATGTATCCCGTAATGCCGCCCAGGCCAAAGCTGCCCACGATTCCCTTTTCCCGCATTACCGGCGCAAGGTATTGCGTTACGGCCAGCGACGCGCCGCCCGCGCCTGTCTGGAACGAGAACCCATCCTGCAGCAGGCCGGAATGCTCGATCACCCGCGCCGCGTCGCGCGCAATTTTCAGCCCCACGGGGTCGCGCGTGATACGGGTTGTGCCCGAGACAATCCCCGCCGGATCGCCGATGCAGTCCACAACGACGACGTAATCCACAAGCGTCTCGTCGATGGAAACGGGCGAGACGGGATAGGGCGCCAGGTTGTCCGTCACGGCGATGACTTTGCCGGCATAGAGCGCGTCCGCAAACGCATAGCCCAGCGACCCGCACGCCGCGCGCCCCTCAACGCCGTTGATGTTGCCCATCGCGTCGCAGCAGGGAGCGGCGATGAACGCGACGTCGATGCGCACGCGGCCGCTGGCAATGGCTTCCGGCCGGCCGCCGTGGCTGCGAAAGCGCACGGGCTTTTTCAGCACGCCCTCCGACACCGCGCGCGCCACGCTCCCACTCATATAGTCCGTTTCAATAGCGGTAACAACGCCGCTTTGAATATGTCCCACCAGCGGCGCATGCACGTCGAAAATGGAGCTGGCCTGCACGGTTAAATCCTTGAGCCCCATCTGCGCCGCGGTTTCCAGCACCATGTTGAGCACGCGGTCCCCATTGCGCAGGTGATGATGGAAAGAGATGCTCATCCCATCCTTCAGCCCCGCAAGCTCCATCGCCTCGCGCAGCGTTTTGACTAATTTGTTCATGCTTGCACCCCCAGCGCCTTGGCCGTTTCCAACACGTGCATCGCCCTGTCCACGATGGGCTTGTCGATCATCTTGCCATGAAGCGAGACGGCGCCTTTGCCCTGGCGCTTGCCCTCCTCAATGGCCTCGACCACCTCGCGGGCGTATTCAATCTCCGCCGCCGTCGGGCTGAAAACGCGGTTGATTCCCTCCACATGGCGCGGAGAAATCGCGGCCTTTCCGCTAAAGCCCAGCTCCCGCGCCAGCGCGGCGTCCGCGAGCAGCCCCTCGTCGTCATTGACGTCGGTAAAGGGCGTGTCGTAAACATCCACCCCCGCGGCGCGCGCGGCCGTCACAATGCGGCCGCGGCTGTAGGCAATCTCGTTGCCCTGCTTGGTAC
>DVLH01000157.1 GCA_018715585.1 Candidatus Aphodomonas merdavium | reverse complement strand
GACGACGCCGCATGGTCCTTATACAAGCGACAACAGCTTTTTGGCGGATCATACCGCCTATCAATACGCATCATAAACCACAGAAAAAACACACGCTGCGCGGTGGGAAGAAACCTGCCGCGCAATTCGTTTGCATTGCGGTGAAAACCATTGTTTTCCAGGAAGGAAGGAAATTCGTTTGAGAAAGCTTTCCCCCGTGCAGCTTTTGGCGCTGGGATTTGCAATCATCATCTTTGTCGGGGCTTGCCTGCTTGCGCTGCCGTTTGCTAGCCGCGATGGCGAAGCGCTTCGCTTTTATGATGCGCTGTTTACGGCAGTATCGGCAACGTGTGTGACGGGCCTTGTCGTTTGCGATACGGCGACGCAGTTTTCATTTTTCGGCCAGCTCGTCATCATTTGCCTCATTCAAATCGGCGGGCTGGGGTTTATGGCGGTAGCGACGTTGGGGATGATGATTTTAAGAAAGAGGATCGGCCTCAAAAGCCGCTCGCGCCTTGTGGAGGCAGAAGGAGCGCTGCAGCTTGGCGGCGTGGTGCGGATGACGCGGCGTATCCTGCTTGGCACGGCGTTTGTAGAAGGACTGGGGACGCTGCTGCTGTGCGTGCGCTTCCTGCCGCGCTTTGGAACGTGGAAGGGGCTGTGGTATGCGCTGTTTCATGCGGTTTCCGCGTTTTGCAACGCAGGGTTCGATCTGTTTGGCGCCGTGGAGCCGTATAGCTCGCTGTGCACGCTGGAAGGGGATCCGTATGTGCTGTGCGTGCTGTCGGCATTGATCTTGACGGGAGGCATTGGCTTTCTCGTCTGGGACGATCTGGCGGAGAATAAGCTGCACGCCCGCAAATGGCGGCTGCATACAAAGCTGGCGCTGAGCGCGGCGGCCGTATTAACGCTGGCAGGGATGGCGCTGTTCCTGGTGACGGAACGGGAAGGCGTGTTGCAGGAGATGGGGGCTGGCAAGCGGCTTGCCGCGGTGCTGTTTTTGTCCGTTTCGCCCAGGACGGCCGGGTTTAACGCGGTGGATTTGCGTGCGCTCAGCCCTGCCGGCGTGACGCTGACCATCCTTTTAATGGTTGTTGGGGCAAGCCCCGGCTCGACGGGCGGCGGTATGAAAACGACGACAGTTGCGGCGGTTGTGCTGTCGCTGGGGGCATTGGCCGCGTCGCGGCGGGATGCAACCGTTTTTGGACGGCGGATTGAGGAACATACGGTGTACCGTGCGTTCCGCTCGGCGATGCTATACCTGCTGTTGGCGGCGTTTGGCTGCATGGCCATTTTGGTTGCCCAGCCGCTAGATGTGACGGACACGTTCTTTGAGGTGTTTTCCGCGCTGGGAACGGTGGGATTGACGCTGGGGGCGACGCAAGAGCTCAATGGGTTTTCGCGTGCCGTGGTGATGCTGCTCATGTATGCAGGCCGCGTGGGAAGCCTGTCGATGATGACGGCCGTTGCGTTGCGCCGCCGCACGTCTGCGCTGCGCTGCCCAGAGGAAAGAATCCTGATTGGATGAGTGGCAGGCTTAAATAAGGAGGGAAAACGATGCGCTCGATGTTGGTCATCGGTCTTGGCAGGTTTGGCACGAACCTGGCCATAAAGCTTTCAGAGCTGAAAAACGAGGTTATGGTGGTGGATCGCAGTGAAGCGGCCGTCAACGCGATTGCCCCGCAGGTGACAAGCGCCTATGCTGGCAATTGCATGGATGAAGAGGTCGTGCGGGCACTGGGCGTGGGCAATTTTGACGTCTGTTTCGTCTGCATCAGCGATGATTTTCAATCCTCGCTGGAGATTACGTCGCTTTTGAAGGAGCATGGGGCCAAGTACGTCGTCTCCAAGACGGACAGGGCCATGCATGCCAAATTCCTGCGCAAGCTCGGCGCAGACGCCGTCGTCTATCCCGAGCGCGACATGGCTCACCGCGTGGCTATCCGCTATTCGGCGCAGAACGTATTCGACTATGTGGAAATCACGCCCGAATATGCCGTGCAGGAGATGCGCGTGCCCGCCTCGTGGGTGGGAAAAACGCTGCGCCAGCTCGATGTGCGCGCAAAATATGGTGTCAACGTCATCGGGGAGAAGGAGGGCGAACGCGTGCGCCCCATCGTCGATGCGGACTACCGTTTGCCGGAAAACGCCCATCTGCTCATTTCCGGCGAGCGCAAGACATTGGAAAAGCTGGCGGTGAATTGACGGCCTGTACAGAGCGAGCAAAAGAAAGCGGTGCGCACCTTGCGCGCCGTCTTTTTTACGCCTGGGCGAGCGATTGAAGCAAACAGGGCTTGGCTTTGGGCATAAATGATTTCTTTGCCAAGCACAAAGGATCGGAAAGCCGTTGAACGGCGCTTGACGGAGAAGCTTGGCGCAAACGGAGTAGGATTGTAAATATCTTTTTTCTATGGGGGCACGGTGGTTAATTGAGCGCAGGCCTTCTAAACGCCACGCAGCGCTTGGCAAAGAGAACAACATTTTAAAGGACAACAACCGGGCGCCGCGTTGATGCTAGGGGGCAGTGCACTTAGCTGGGAACTGCCGGGACGGGGAACCCCCCGGCTTTGCGGGGAGGGGGGCGCTATCGAAAAATCCCGAGACGGCTTACCCGGCTGTCATGACTTTTTCGAGGATTTGACGGCCCAGAAAATGGTGGCGCTCAACACCAGCGCCCCGCCGAGCAGCGGGAGCGTCCCGGGAACTTCGCCATAGGCGATGGCCACCCAGATCGGGTTAAAAACCGCCTCCCCCATGCCGATGAGCGAGATGGCCAGCGGAGGGCAGCTGCGCGTGGCAAGCCCGTAGAGGACATAGGGGATCCCCAGCTGGACAACGCCCATGAGCGCAATGACGGATAGCGTGGTGCTCGTCAGCGGCGTGTCATAGACGAGAGCAAAGGGAAGTCCGACGGCGATGGTGATCAGATGCGCCAGGAGGATACCGCTCATGGATTCCTCAGCGCTGGATTCCCCTTGTACGAGGAAATTGACCGCTAGGAAAACGCCGGAGAGGAGTCCCAGCAGATTGCCCACGAGCGAACCGGGCGAAAACTGGTCGAAGAAAAACAGCGTAATCCCGATCAGCGTTATGGCGACCGTTGCGACATCAAGCAGGCGTGCGCGCGCCTTTTTGCTAAGTATATTATATAACAGGACTACGGCGGGCGCGCACTGCTGTAGTACGATGGCGTTGGCGGAGGCAGTGAGTTTGTTTGCCAGGATAAAGATGACGAAAACACTTGCGAGCGAAACGGCACCCAACAGCGACTTACGCGTCAGACGCAGCGGTATATGGTGCCATTTCATATACAGCGCCACAATGATCGATGCAAATGCGCTACGGCCGCCGGCGATAACGAGACCGTGCCATGGCAGCATTCGGATCAGCAGGCCGGACAAGCTCCAAAACAGGGTGCACAGCAACATAAGCAGCATGCCGTGGCGGGCGTTTTTCTGTTCCATCTTTGTGTCCTTCCTTCTTTAAACGTGCGCGGAGCAGTTGCGTATGTATCCTAACACGCAAGCGGATTGTATGCAATATGGCTTTTTCTTGATTTTTTTCGCCAAAATTCGTATGATGGTGCTGTTGGAGGGATGATATGAACAAAAAATGGATGGGAAGCTTGCTGCTGCTGTTGACGGCGATGCTGTGGGGGTTCTGCTTTGTGGTGCAGCGCAGCGGGATGGAATATGTCGGCCCATTTACGTTTGGAGCATCTCGGTTCCTGCTGGGGGCGCTGGCGCTTTTGCCATTGGCGCTGCGGCCGATGGAGGCGGGGAAAAGGAAAAAATCGTTTCTAGCAGGGTTACCCTGTGGAGTGCTGTTGTTCCTGGGGAGCTCGCTGCAACAGCTGGGGTTGCAGACGACCTCTGCTGGAAAAGCGGGCTTTCTTACGGCGCTGTATATCGTATTGGTACCGCTGCTGGGGCTGCTGGCAAAGCAGCGCGTGCGTGCGACGGTGTGGACGGCGGCAATGTTGGGAGCTGCAGGGCTTTATCTGCTGTGTGCGGGCGGTACGTCCGGGTTTGCTTCGGGCGATCTGCTGTTGATCCTCTGCGCGCTGATGTTTGCGTTTCACATCCAGCTGGTGGGCCGCGTGGCCGTTGGCACGGACGGAATTGCGCTGAGCTGTTCGCAGAGCTTTGTGACGGCGGGGCTTTCAGCGGTGGTAATGCTTTTTACGGAAACGCCGCAGATAGCGCCGTTGCTTGATTGCCTGCCGATGATCCTCTACGGGGGGATTGGGTCAATCGCCATTGGGTATACGCTGCAAATCGTGGCGCAGCGGCATACGCCGCCCGCCGTTGCGTCGGTGATGATGTGCCTGGAGTCGGCGTTTGCAGCGCTTTCGGGGTGGATCTTCCTGGGGGAAGCGTTCAGCGTCCAGGAAGGGACCGGCGCGGCGCTGATGTTGGCGGCGGCGCTGCTTTCCCAGTTTTGATAGGAGAAAGAAGGAGGACGGGCCCATGCGCCGGAAAGGGAGAAAAGCGGCGCGCTTTGGCAAGCAATGCGCGCGATGGCCGCGCCCGGCAGCCATTGCGCTGTTGCTGCTGTTTGCCTGGTCGCTTGGACAGAGCAACGTGTTTGAACGCCTTGCGCCGGCGCCAAGCCCACAGCCCTCCACATCTGCGCTGGAGCCGACACCCACGCCGCATGCGCCGCGGCCGGCAGGGCCGGATACGCCCGTTTGGATTTCGCGCTTTGGCGGGCGCTATCACGCCACGTCCAGCTGTAGCAGCATGACTGCGCCCATCGGTACGACGCTTGGCGACGCGGAAGCGGCGGGATACAGCCCGTGCGGCGTGTGTTGGGCGGCGGAATGAACGCCCAACGCGGACGAGAGTCCGCCCGGCGGAGAGGACGCTTGGGCGATTCTTTTTTTTTCGTTAATTTGGGCAGGAAAGAGAGAATACTTTATGAAAAGCCGCTTGACAGCGGTTTTTTGCCGCTGTATGCTTATATGGAGGGAAAAATCCTTGTGAAAACTGAATAGGAGGGAAAGAACATGAGCATTCGGAAACTGGCGAGCATATTGCTTGCCATCGCGCTGTTGCTGCCGGGCATGACGGCGAGCGCGGGAACGTTTACGCCGGGCGAATATGCGGGCTCCGCGCAGGGGTTTGGCGGCGCGGTTGACGTGCAGCTGACCGTGGATGAGGAGGCCATCACCGCTATCACCATCACGGGCGCGAACGAGACGGAAGCAATCGGCGGCGCGGCGATTGCGACGTTTACCGAAGCGTACGTTGGCAAAGCTGATGCGCTGGACGTGGATGCCGTTGCAGGCGCGACGCTCACGAGCAACGCGGTGCACGCGGCTGTGGATCAAGCGCTTGCGGCTGCCCGCGGCGAAGTGCAAGAGACTGCCGAAATCGCGTTCCAACCGGGAACGTATGAAGGCACCGGTGCAGGCTATAACGGCGATGTCGTGCTGAGCGTGACGTTCAGTGAAGACGCCATCGAAAACATTGAAGTCGTCTCTTCCGTGGAGACGGAGCATGTGGGCGATGTCGCGTATGATATCATGTTCGATGAAATCAAGGCGTTTACGTCCACGGGCGTGGATACGGTTTCGGGCGCGACGTTTACCAGCCGCGCCGTGCTGGACGCGGTGAACGACGCGGCGGCCCAGGCCGGCTGCGATGTGAGCGCGCTGCAGTCGGGTGCGATTCCGTTTGCGTACGAAGCGCAGGAACCCATTGAGGATACGTTCGATGTCGTCGTCGTCGGCGCAGGCGGCGCGGGCATGTCCGCGGGCGCAGCGGCGGCGCAGGCGGGTGCGACCGTTGTCGTCGTGGAGACGAACGCGGCTATCGGCGGCAACACGCTGATGGCGGGCGGCGGCCATGCCGGCTTCCAGGCGGTTGCCGATGCGTATGTGTTTGATCCCGACGACCCCGAGGCGACGACGGGGATTGATCCTATCGACGGCGAAGTCACCAAATCCAAGAGCGATGCGGGCCGTCTGGAAACGCTGCGGATGATCTACGGCTGGTCCGAAGAGCCGTTCGACGGCACGGTGGAAGATCCCTCCGCCATCCATTCCATCGACGATTACAACCTGCCCCAGCGCGGCGTGCACGCCGAATACCTGGAGACGCTCAAGACGCTCAAGGAGCAGATCGGCGTCTACCTGGAATACGCGGATGCGCACCTTGCCGCAGGCGAGAAGGAGACGGATTTGACGCTGTTCTCCACCGAGGAACTGCACGTCTTCCAGACCTACTACGGCGGCCTGCGCCTCAACGCGGACAAGACC
>DVLH01000156.1 GCA_018715585.1 Candidatus Aphodomonas merdavium | reverse complement strand
TGGGCGACATGACGGTGGAAGACGCCTTGGCTGCCTGCGAGCAAAACTGCCTGGACATTCTGGAGTCCTATCGATAAAAGCGCAAACCTCCGACCGCGGAAAGCGCCTTCGGGCGGGGGCATCCCCCCGCCTGGTGCGTCCGCATATACGACTCTGAAAGGGAAACATTATGCGAAACCGGCGTATGCTCTCCGATCACCGCTATGCCATGCGGTATATTTACCCCGCGTTTTTCATGCTGGGCGCCGTACTGCTTGTGCCGCTGGGCTTCAGCGTGGTGGCCAGCCTGATGCGCTGGAACCTGGTTCCGCGCCGTATCCACTGGCTTGGGCTGGATAACTATATGCAGATCTTTCAGGACACCGAGGTATGGCATTCCATATGGCTTACGCTTAAATTTACCATTTTGAGCGTGGGCATCGAAATGCTGCTGGGGTTTCTGATCGCCATGTTCCTCAATACGGATTTCAGAGGCTGCAAATTTGTGCGCGTTGTGGTGCTGCTTCCCATGATGCTTTCTCCTACCGTTATTGCACTGGTGTTTAAGCTGATGCTCAACTATGACCGTGGCATTGTCAACGAAGTGCTAGCAGCGGTATTCGGCAACGGCGCCAGGCAGGTCTGGCTGGGCAAGGACTGGGCTTTTACCTCCGTCCTTGTGGTCGATGTATGGATCAATACCTCCTTTGTGGTGCTGAACGTGCTGGCAGGTCTGCAAAGCGTCTCTGTAGACATCATGGAGGCTTCGGTCATCGATGGCGCCAATGCCTGGCAGCGCGCCACACGCATCACCATTCCGCTGATCAAACCCGTGCTGCTGGTCGCTCTCATCTTCCGTACCACCTTCGCCCTACGCAATTTTCCCATCGCTTATGTGCTTACCGGCGGCGGACCGGCCAACTATACGCAATTCTATGCGCTGGAGCTCTATAAGGAAGCGTTCACAAAATACAATGTCGGCTATGCATCTGCGCTTAGCTGGTTGCTCATCGTGATTACCTTCTGTCTGAGCGTGCTATACACAAAACTGACGATGAAAGGGGAAAAATAACATGTCTGTAGGTACCAAAACGTACGACGTAGTCGTGGTAGGGAGCGGCCCCGCAGGAATTGGCGCCGCCCTGGCCTCCGCCCGCAGCGGGGCCAAAACGCTCATCATCGAGAAGCACTCCTATCTGGGCGGCATGATGACCGGCGGGCTGGTCACTGGCTTTCACGGCATGCGCGTCCATCAGGGGCATTATTCCAAGGGACCCGGCTCCATGCTGATGACCGACAAGCATACGCCGTTGGTGGTGAAAGGCATCGCTCTAGAGATGTGCAACCGTCTGAAGGAGGCGGGCGCCGCCTATACGGATATCGACGATCCGCCCATGCGCGTGGAGTTTGACCCCGAAGCCCTGATTCCCATTCTTTTTAAGATGTGTCAGGAAAGCGGCGTGGACGTCCTGCTGGATTCCATCGCCTTTGGTCTGGAAATGGACCACAACCGGATTGAATATATCAAGGTGGCCAACAAGTCCGGCGAAACGCATATCTATGCGAAAGCCTTTGTCGATGCTTCCGGCGACGGTGACCTGATTGAATGGTCGGGTGCCGGCTTCCACATGGGGACGGACGAAAACCGCCGTTGCATGCCACTGACCATCTATATGGTCCTGGGGGATGTGGATCTGCAGAAGCTTCTGGATTATTACAAGCAAAATCCGGATGATCTGGATATCGGCGATCCCGAAAAATGGCAGAAGCTGTTTGATGCGGGCGCACCCATCGCGCTCATGGGCCTACACAAACTTTTGGTAAGTGCGGGCAAGGATCACGTCTATCCCATGCCCCTGGGCTGTGAAAACGAAATTGCCATTCCTATTTTCGACATTCAGACCAGCGTTCTTCCCGCCAATACCTGCAAGCTGCTGGTGGATATGGCGTATGGCATCGACTTGACCAATGGTGACGACTGGAGCCGGGCGGAGATGGACATTCGCACCAACCAGCTTCCTGGCATCCTGGCTTTCATGCGCAAGTACGTGCCCGGCTTCGAGAACTGCTACTGCCTCTATACAGCCTCACAGCTTGGGACCAGGGAAAGCCGCCGTCTGGACGGCGTATATACCTTCTGTCATAAGGATATCATGACCAACGCCCATTTTGAGGACAGCATCGGCCGCACGGGCCGCGCCATGAACGTGCATTCCACCGGTGGTGGCAAGCAGGACGAAATCTCCGGCGGCCGCAAATGGACCGAGGCCCCCAATCCCATCGGTGCGGATATTCCCTACCGCGCGCTGATCTCCCCGAAGGTTGGCAATCTGGTGGTAGGCGGGCGCTGTATCTCCGTGGACCGTGACGCGCTGGGTTCCGTACGCGGCGAGCCCGTTTGCATGGTAACCGGTGAAGCCGCCGGAGCTGCTGCGGCTATGGCCGCCCTGCGCGATATTGCCGTACAGGACGTTCCTGTGGGCGAGCTGCAGGAGTTGCTAAAAAGTCGCAATGTGATCATCTGATAAAAGAGGGGGTCGCCGTGAGAAAAAAACTCGCTTCGCTCTATCACGTGACAGTTTCCCTTTTGCTTTGTGCAGCGGTGCTGCTGCCTATTCTCTACATCGCGCAGCTCTCGTTTCGCTCCGCCGCCGACGCAACCAAAAACACGCTGTTTTTTCAGCCCACACTGGAGAACTACGCCCAGATTTTCACCGGCCAAGTCAATTATCTGCCGTTTACGGCCGTGCTGAAAAACTCGGTGATCGTCACGCTCGTCAGCGTATCCGCGGCGCTTGCGCTGTCGTGTCTGGCGGCCTATTCGCTGGCCCGGCTGCGCGTGCGGCACAGGATGGGCATCAATTACCTGATCCTTGGGATGCGCATGATTCCTCCTATCGCCATTGTGGTACCGCTGTACATGCTGTGGTCCCGCTTGGGGCTGTATGATAAGCTCACCGGTCTGATCCTGCCGTTCATTGCGCTGGATATTCCCCTTTCTACGTGGCTGCTGCAGGGTTTCTTTAAGGGCATTCCGGAAAACCTTGAAGAAGCTGCGGCCATTGACGGTTGCACGCGCTTTCAGGCCTTCCGCCGTGTCATTCTGCCGCTGACGGCGCCAGGTATAGCGGCCACAAGCATCTTCTCCTTCTCTCTGTCCTGGAACAACCTGACGATCCCCATGGCGCTGACCATGACAGATGCGGCAACGCTTCCGGTCCTTTCTGCTCAGGTAAAAACCGACGACGGCATCCTGTGGGGCCAGCTGGGGGCCTATGCGGTGCTGATGATCGTGCCCATGGTGATCTTCACCGCCTGCGTATCCCGATTTCTGGTCAAGGGCATGGCCAGCGGCGCCGTCAAAGAATAACCCTAATGATACTCTCAACCTTCCGGGTGCGGGGCCTGCGCGACGGCCCCGCACCATTTGTTTCTGGTTTCATTTTGGCATGCGTCCTTCTTCCTATTGCATCATCCTCCTCTTCTACAG
>DVLH01000155.1 GCA_018715585.1 Candidatus Aphodomonas merdavium | reverse complement strand
GTCGGCACAAAAAAAATGCAAATCAACAGCCCTTTTGCCCTTTTCCCTCCCCGAACCGGCCTGCAAATGGCATCCGCAGCGGACGTGCTCCGGTTTTAAGCGCACACGGCTGCAAAACCGCCTTCGCGCACAGCGGCCTTTAAACCGTTTCTTTCCCACGCACGCTTGCAGGCCGGAATGCGCCGCACGCTTTCGTCTACATCCCTGCCGCAAACGGCGCCGGTATTTGCCCTGCTTTTTGCCCAAAAAGGCGCAGGCGTTTCAGCAGCACAAAAAACCGCCCGCTTAACTTTTCCCGCATCGGCTGCCGCAGCAAACAAAAATCGCTTCCAAAAGAAGGAAGCGATTCCGGTCAAAGAGACGCGCCCATTGCAAGGGGCTTTTTGCCAGGGAGGAAAGCTCCCTCAAAGCCCCTTCCAAGCCAATTTCCAAAGCAGCGCGCAAAGGCTAGAAGGTTGCAGAGGCCCCCGGAAAGTAGCCTACAAGCTTTTTCGCATTCAAAGGCCGCTTTGCACTCCGCTTTTTGCGAAAGCGCTGGGCTCCTGGCCCGGTGCGTCAGGCACACTCCACCTTTGCCGCTAAAACCGTCATGTCATCCGGCGCAACGCCCTGGCAGCGGTCCAGGGCGCGCTTGAGCAGCATATCCGCCAGCCATTGGGCGGAGATATCTCCGTCCTGCGGCGCAAGCCCGCCCAGCGCGCGCAGAAACGCCGTATCGTCGCGTCCAAACGCGTCCACTACGCCGTCGGAAACGAGCAACAGCATATCGCCCGGCTGCAACCGCGCCGACATCCGCCGCGGCGTTGCCGCGCCCACGATCCCCAGCGGCAAAGCGTCTCCTCCGAGGCGGCGGCATCGTCCCGCACGCAAAAGGTACGACGGGCATGCCCCCAGCTTCTCAAAGGAGATCTCGCCGCTGTCCAGGTCCGCCACGCACAAATCCATCGTCGCATACATTTCACCGCCCTGGCAGGCCATCAGCATACCGTTAACCGTTCCCAGTGCTTCCTTGCGGTCAAACCCTGCGCGCAGCGCCTGCAGCATCAGCTCCAGCGCCGCACGGCTCTCGCGGTGGGCCTCGCGCCCGCTCCCCATGCCATCGCTAAGCGCCAACAAATAATGCCCGGCATCCAAGCGCTCCTGGAGCACGCCATCCCCAGAAATCTGCTCTCCTGCCGCAGGCACGTTACAGCGCCCCACCGTTAGGCGCAATGCCGGCTTTTCGCTAAAGAGCAGCCAGTCCTGTCCGCCCCGGCGCAAAAGTTCCATCTCTACGCCCACCGCCGTACTAAGCGTCTCCTCCAGCTTGCGCAAGCGGTTTTCGCTTTCGCAGCGCACCGCCAACCACACATGCAGCCGCCCATCCAGCACGCAAACGGTGAGCGCATCCGGCCTGCCGCGCAGCGCCGGCATTGCGCCGCAAATTGCCGAACGCGCGCGCAGCGCCGTCGCGCCGCTTTCCTCGATCTGCCGGCATAGCCCGAAAAGGGCGTTCGCCTGCGCATCAAACTGGCCAGCCAACATCTGGCGTGCTTCACGCCGCTGCATTTGCTCGCGCGCATCCTGCTCGCTGGAATCCGTAAGCGCCCGCGCAAGCGGATAAAGCTCCGCGCCGCGCAGGCATCCAAAGGCTTCCGCGCTGCGCGCGGCAACCTCCTGGGCTTTTTCCGCCGCCAAATCTGTGCAAGCCGCCAACGTCGTGTCCAGCAACCGCATCGCTTCCTCATGCCGCGCATCCCAGCACGCCTGTTGGCGTTCGCAACCCGTACACAGGCGGCATGCAAGCAGCTCCAGCCTGGGAATGCTCGTCTCCTCCCCGTCGTCCGGGAGCAGCCGCGCAATTTCCTCCAGCGCCCGCGCACGCTCCCGCAGCAGATAGAGCGACGCAACGCCCGCCCCGTCGGAGACCAACACTGCCCGCGGCTGTAAAAAGCCTTTTACCGTATCCAACCATCCTTCCGGCATTACCGAAAAGGCCAACCCTGCCAACGCTATGGGCGGCAGATACTCCGCCGCCGCCAATACGCCCCCTTGCAAAAAAACCAGCGCGCTGCATCCCGCAACGCTCCCGCAGGCGTCCAGCCACCGCGCGCCTTCCCGCAGCAGTCCCGCAAGCGTCCCCAGCACAGCAAAATAGACGATGCTCCACGCGCCCGCACCGCAAAGCGCCTGCGCAAGCCCCAAAAGCACGCCCGCCGGCGTTCCAAGCCCCGGCCCTGCGCTCCATGCCGTCGCAAATACGCACAGCGCCGCCACGGCATTTCCCAAAGAACTCCCACGCACGCGCAGCCAATTGGCCCCCATCGTCAACGTCGCGGCAAACAGCAGCAAACAAAGCCGGTCGTCCGCCGTAGATGCCTGGTCGCGCAGGCGCAGGGCAAGCAGCGCGCGCGTGAAAACGGGCGTTAGCACCCCGGCAGCGACCGTACCGGAAAGGAATGCCATCAGCGCCGGCGGGCTTTGGACCGTCAGCGGCAACGGCAACGCCATGCAGGCCGCCGCCGCAAGCGAAACCTTCCACGGTTTCCAGTTCCATCCTCCGCGGACCGTGAGCACCAGCAGCAAGCATGCCAGCAGCGGCCAACCGTTAACCAGGCCGATTGGCTCCCAGCGTGCCAGCAGCCCCAGCGCGCAGCCCAACACCGCGCCCAGGGCCGGCCGCTCCAGCAACAGCAGCGCCGCCACAAACGGCACGCTGCAAGGAAGGCTTCCGCCCGGGAGCTCTGCCTGCGAAACCAAAAAAGACACGAGCAGCACCGCCCCGCTGCGCAGGGTGCACTGCTCGCGAATCCATTGTAAAAAATCCGGCCTTTTCTCCTCACGTTCCGCCGAATAGCCGATGCCCGACCATGCATGCCTGAAACGCTGCGCCACTCTTCCCACCGCCGTAAAATATGATGATGATGAAAGAGTATAGCGCGCAGGACACGCCCAGAGCGTCGAAACGCGCCGCGCCTTTTGTCAGGCGTTCGACAAGCAGAGGCTATATTCGCACGGCTTTCGTCTTTTCCAGCATGCTTTCAAACGTGCGTGCGCACAGATAGCCCTCTCCCTCGCAAACGCAGCGCGCCGCGGCGGAAGCCGTGCCGCAGCGAAGCGCCCAGGCAAGATCATCCCGCTGCGAAAAGCCATAGAGCAATCCCGCCACCATCGCATCGCCCGCGCCCACGGTGGTGCGCACCGTCAGCGGCAGCGACGGGACGAACACCGCCTCCTGCGCGCGCGCCGCCAGCGCCCCTTGTGCACCCATGGATACAACGGCCACGCCCACGCCCAGGGCGAGCAGCGCGCGCGCCGCAGCCAGAAGCTGTTGGTTGTCAGGCAGCGGCCGGCCAGCAAAGAGTTCCAGTTCGTGCCGGTTGGGCTTGACAAGCCACGGCCTCTCGTGCACGCCCAGGGCGAATCGTTCTCCCTCCGCGTCGAGCACGCAGCGGCACGCGGGCGCTTCTTCGTGCGCGCGCCGCAACACCCGTGCATAATAGTCTTTGGGGCACCCCGACGGCAGGCTCCCTGTGAGCACGAGGAATTCGCTCTGCGCCGCATAGGCCGCTGCCTGCTCCTGCGCCCGCACAAGCAGTTCCTCCGGCGCGGGCGGGCAGCTTTCGTTCGCCTCCGTGAGCACGCCCGTGCTGCGGTCAAACAGCTTTTGATTGATCCGGACATTTCCCGGCGCGGGCAAAAAATCATGCCGCACACCGCCGCAAGCCAATCGCTGCGTCACAGGTTCGCCGCCAAACGGCAAAATGCCGGCGCAAACCGCATCCATTCCCAACGCCCGCGCGCCGAGCGCCACGTTGACGGCCTTGCCGGCGCCTTCCGCCTGCACAGCCGCCACCCGGTTTGTGCCGCCAAGGGCAAATGTGTCAAACTCCAACCGCTTGTCAATCGCCGGTGAAAGAGAAATTGTCGTAATCATGCAAACCTCCCCAAAGCAAGCGCCGGCCGCTGCGCCGTATTTACCAATCTGGCGCGAAGGGAAACACCCTTCGCGCCAGCATTTTGCAATATAACCGGGACGCATCCCGCGCGGTGCCTTGCAGGCGGCCGTCCCCGTTTGGTTATTCGTCCTCGTCCTCGTCCTTCTGGGCGTTGGCGATGATCTTCTCGGCGATGTTGGCGGGAACCTCTTCGTAGCGCTCAAAGCGCATCGTGAAGGAACCGCGCGCCTGCGTCATGGAGCGCAGGTCCGTGGCGTATTTGAACATTTCCGCCTGCGGCACTTCGGCTACCACCTGCTGCTGGCCGTTGCCGGGCTCCATGCCCATGATGCGGCCGCGGCGGCGGTTCATGTCGCCAATGATGTCGCCCATGTACTCGTCGGGGATCGTCACTTCCACATGCATGATGGGTTCGAGCAGCACCGGGTTGGCCTTTTTGCAGCCTTCCTTGTAGGCGATGCGGGCAGCCGTTTTAAACGCCATTTCCGAGGAGTCTACCGGATGGTAGCCGCCGTCATACAGCGTGGCGCGCAGGCCAAACATGGGATAGCCGGCCAGGACGCCGCGGGGCAGGTTCTCGCGCAGGCCCTTTTCTACCGACGGGATGAAGTTGCGCGGGACGGTGCCGCCCACGACCTTATCGACAAACTCGAACTCCGTCGTGCTGTCGCCGATGGGTTCAAAGATGATCTTGACGTCTGCAAACTGGCCATGGCCGCCGGTCTGTTTCTTGTGACGGCCTTCCTGGTCCACGCTCTTGCGGATCGTTTCACGGTAGGCAATCTTGGGATCCTGCAGCTGCGCTTCCACGCCGAACTTGCCTGCCAGCTTCTTGCTGATGACCTCGATGTGCATTTCACCCTGGCCGGACAGCAGCGTTTCGCCCGTGCCAGCATCCTTGCCCACGGTGATTGTCGGGTCTTCTTCCTGAAGGCGGGCAAGGCCGGAGAAGATCTTGTCTTCTTCGCCCGTCTTCTTAGCGTACACGGCCATCGAGATGGACGGCGCCGGGAATTCGATATCGTCAAAGCGGATGGGCTTGGCCGCGTCGCACAGCGTGTTGCCCGTGCCGGTAAACTGCAGCTTGGCCAGCGCGCCGATATCACCCGCCACCAGCTTGTCGCACATGATCTGCTCTTTGCCGCGCAGCATAAAGAGGTTGCCCGCTTTCTCCTGCTTGTCGGCATTGGCGTTGTAAAGCGCCGTGGTGCTGGTAAGCACGCCCGAGCAAACCTTAAACAGGCTCATCTTGCCCACGAACTTGTCCACGATTGTCTTAAACACCATCGCGGAGAAAGGCTGATCCTGCGCGCATATACGCGTTTCCACATCGCCGCTCTTGGGGTTGACGCCTTCCGTCTCGCGCCCGGCGGGAGAGGGCATGTATGCGGCCAGAATATCGAGCACCGGCGCCACGCCGACGCCGCCAAGGCCCGCGCAGCATGCAACGGGAACGATAGACCCGTCCGTCACACCGATGCGCAGCCCCTTGAGGATTTCTTCCTCGGAGAGCTCGCCTTCCTCGAAGTATTTTTCCATCAGCGCCTCGTCCGTACCGGCGACGGCTTCCATGATTTCCTCACGCGCGGCGGCAATCGCCTCATCCTCGCCCGCGGGCAGCGGCACTTCCTTGCACGCCTTGCCGGAGGCTTCATACGCCTTTTTCTCCAGCACGTTGACGACGCCCTTAAAGCTCAGCCCTTCACCCAAGGGCAGCAGGATCGGCACAACCTCGGTGCCAAACTTGTCGCGCAGCTGATCGAGCGTCTTTTGGAACGACGCATGCTCGCGGTCCATCTGGTTGATGATAAAGCACTTGGAAACGCCATTTTTCTTGCTAAAATCCCAGGCCTTTTCCGCGCCGACGGTGACGCCGGAAACGGAACCGACGACAATCGCCGCGCCCTCGCACACGCGCATAGGGCCCATCATCTCGCCGATAAAGTCGAAATAGCCCGGCACGTCCACAAAGTTGAGCTTTTTGCCCTTCCATTCGACCGGCGCAACGGCGGCGGAAATAGAGATGCCGCGGCGGGTTTCCTCGGAATCAAAGTCGGTGACGGTGTTGCCGTCCTCCACGCGGCCCGGGCGGTCAATCGCTCCGGATGCAAAGAGCATGGCCTCTACCAGCGTGGTTTTTCCCTCGCTCCCGTGGCCCACAACGGCGATGTTACGGATATCTTCGGCCTGGTATTGCTTCATTTCTAGTATTCCTCCCGCTTTGCGCAGCGCGCCGCCAAAACATGCAGCGGACTGACCGGCGCAAAAAATCTAGGATAAATAATAGCATAGCCGTCCGCGCGTGTAAAGTGTTTTTCACGTGCGAACGGCCAATTTTTTCCGATACAAATCGAAAAAAGGAAAATTGCGCGGCGCGTTAGACGCCGGCCGCCTGCGCAAGCGCTTGCGCCAACGAAGGAATGGCGGCGAGCGCCTGGGAGAGCGTGTTGCGGTTGTTCCCCACCTCTACCAGCAGCGCACCGGTAGAAACATGCTGGTTGTATCGCCCTGTTTTGACGGAGGGCGAGCGGCAAAGGCCGGGGGAAAGCTCGTTGACAGCGTCGGTAATTGCCTCTGCCAGCGCAAGGTTTTCCTCCCAGTCCGGCTTCTGGGCAAAATCCCGCCCATTCCAGCTGCCTTCTCCGGTTCCCACCAGCACCATTAACCGTGCCGCCTCGCCCTGCGCAGTTTCGACGGTATTTTGCGCGAAGAGCCCTTCGATGTAAGCATCCCGGTGCAGATCAATGTAAAAATCAAACGTCTCGCCGCGAGCAAAATAGTTTTCCAGCGCCTCCAGGGAGCGGGCATAGGCGTTGTCAAGCGATGGCAGTTCAAAGTTTGTATCATCGTGTACGACCGTCATGCCGTATTGCTCGCGCAGGATCCCGGCCAGCTCCTCGCCCAGGCGCACTACATTATAATTGTTGTCAGCCGTGCGCCAGCGCTCTGTCTGCTTGTATTGGCCTTCAAAATCCGGCTCGTATGCCTCGCACGTGTGGGAATGGTAAATCAAAACGCGCGGCGCGTCGCCGTCGTCCGCCGCCTCCCGGCGGATGATCTGAACCTCCACATCTGGCGGGCGGTCCTGCGGCTCTTTCACCTCATCCTGCGTCAAATCCACCGTCACGCGCAGCGCTGAAGCGGAGGCCTCCTGCCATACAGGCAACACGCTCGCCAGTAGCATCGCTAACACAAGTGCCTGCGGCAAAGCGATGCGAAGCAACTTTTTCATGCGAACCCCCCTCCGTCAATTCATTAGCGCCGGAATTTCCTCCGCGCTCAAGCGGCTTTGCAGCGCACGGTTAACGCCTTCGGACAGCAACGACGCCATGGCGCGCACGCGCTCATCCACCTCCCGGGGCGTCACCACCAGATCCCCTAGGCGCCGGGCCACAACGCGGTTGACCATCTCCTCCAGCGCGCTTGTATGGTCTTCCCCGTCGGAAGGCATGTCCTCCACGAGCAACTCCAGCGCGTCGCGCACGATTGTGGAGGCGTAAACCACCATCGGCACGCCTACGGCGATCACCGGGATGCCCAACGTCTCCTGGCTGAGTCCCAGCCGATGGTTGCACACGCCGGACCCCGGTTGGATACCCGTATCCGACACCTGCAAGGTTGTACAGATCCTGCTTGTCTCGCGTGCGGCCAGCGCATCGACGACGACGGCCGCCTCTGGCTTAACGCGGTCAACGATGCCACCGACAATCTCCGCCGTCTCAATGCCCGTTACGCCCAGCACGCCGGGCGCCACGGCACTAACGCTGCGCAACCTGCCCTTGAGCGACGGCGGCATGCTCTCGCGCATATGGCGCGTCACCAGCACGCCATCTACCACGCGAGGCCCCAGCGAATCGGCCGTGATGCGCCGGTTGCCAAGGCCAATGACCAGCACGGCGCCCAGTTCCGGCAGCATGCCCGACAGCGTATGCGCCAGGCGGTCCACCACGACGCGCGATATTTCCGGCTCTGCGGCGGCAAGCTGCGCTCCTTCTAGCGTCACATAGCGCCCGCACGGCTTGCCAAGCGCTGCCGAGCCCCGCTCGTCCACAATTTCCACAACCGTTTCCGTCAATTCGCTCAGCTTGAGCTGTTCCACCCGCACGCCCGGTACGTCTGCCCCGCCTGAAAACGCGTGGGCTTCTACCGCCAAGTCAGACCGAAAATTGCGCATTTTGCCGCCTCCCTGCTCGTTTGCTTTCCCTTATCCTGTGTTTTCTTTCGGTTTTATATCCGCAAGCTTAAAAAAAGTCTTGCATTTTTCAGGCGTCCGTGATAATATAACCGGTGCGATTCTCTGACAAGGAGGTGAACGATTTGCCTAACATTCGGTCCGCCATCAAGCGTGTGAAGGTGAACGAGAAAAAGAACCTTCGCAACCGCATGATCAAGTCTTCCATGAAGACTACGCTTAAGAAGTTCGACGCCGCTGTCGCCGGAGAGCCCGCGCAGGCTCAGGCCCTGCTGGACGCTTCCTTCAGCGCTCTTGATAAAGCCGTAGCAAAGGGCGTGCTGCACAAGAACGCAGCCAGCCGCAAGAAGGCCCGTCTTGCCAAGAGACTCGCGAAGGCCGCCAACTAAAACAGACTTTTCAGGTGCATTTGTGTGCGCTCGGGCAGTCTGCTGGCCGCTTCAAAGTCCATATACGCCGCCAAAGGATCCTTTGGCGGCGTTTTTTTGCCGTTTAAAAACCCGTGCGCGGGGCGGTGGCAAACCGCCCCGCGTTTTCAAGCAACTAAGCCCTACGGCACACGCGGCGCTTCCCCGGGATAACCGTTTATACGGCAATGAGCGTGATTTCTGTCGGATAGATTGGCGAGCTTCGATAGCGCAGATGGAATGCATATTCGCTACAAAGCGCATCGATCATCCGCGGGATTTTCCACAGATCCTCGTTGTTATGGTAAACAGACAGCAGCAGTTTGGGATGGTCGCTGACGATATGGTTACGCGCGCCCAGCACCGCCTTTTGCTCGCCCCCCTCGATGTCGGCTTTAATCAGCGTCACTGCCTCGCAGATATCCGCATCGAGCGTCGTTACCTCCACTGCCTCGCCGCCGCTTTCATCCAGCGCGTTGGCCGATGCATCCGCCGTGCTGTGGCGCAGGAACATTGTCCCTTGCGCATCGCTGACGCCTTTGCGCCGCAGTTCCACGCGCTCATATTTGGCAAGGTTTCTTTGCAGCGTTTCAAATGACTTTGGCGTAATCTCATAGCAATAGATTTTCCGGTAGCAATCCTCGCCGTAGTTTTTCAAATACGAAAGCACGGTATCCCCCGTGTAAGCGCCCAGGTCTACGAGCACCTCTTGCGGCGTACAGCGAACGATGTCCAGATCAAAATAATCGTCAAAGAGGTACTCCCGCGTCTGTGCCGTGGAGGCAAAATCGTAACGATACCAGTTGTTAAGGATGGCATACAGCGTCTTTTTGGAACGGTAATCCTGAAGCCGCCCATATAGCCAGGCAAAATCGCCTATATGCTCGTGCAGCGCCTTTGCCTTGCACTCAATCTGCTCATACACGCCCTTTTCCGGCTCCAGCCTTCCCCAATAGCCGAATTGATTGAAAAAATCCATACAGCTTTTTTGCGTCTCGCGCGGCACACGGTCAAAACATTTGCGGATTCTATAATACGTTTCCAGCTCGCTGAGGCTTTGGATTTCCTCGCACAGGCCATAAAAATCCCTGTCGATCCCGTTCATTTCATCACGCTCCCTCAAGCCACTCTATGATGCTTCGAGCAAAGATGCGCCAACGTTGTGCTGCGCTTTGCACGCATTCGCGGTATAAACAGCGCGGCCATGGCAGCCGGGAAAGACGGCAAAACGAAACGCTGGTTTTTGACTTGCCGCGCAAGGCATAGGAAAAGGCTGCTTTCTTTGGAAAGCAGCCTTTTTCCCGGAATCGAACGGCGGGGCTTGTTTTCAAGCACAAACCCGCGCAGCGTTGCGCCTACCAGAACACATATTGAATTACAGCCGTCGTTGCGGAGATCGTCCACGTCCCCCACAGCAGCGCAGTAAACAGCCCCGGCCAGATGCTGTTGGTTTTCTGGCTAACAAAGGCGTTGAGCAAATTGCCAACCCCGATGCCAATGAC
>DVLH01000003.1 GCA_018715585.1 Candidatus Aphodomonas merdavium | reverse complement strand
ATTTCTGGTGGATGGGCATGATCCGGCACGACGTAAACAACTGGACCCCCTGGATCGTTTCCAACGTTATCGACGTGTTGCTGCTGCTGGAGCGGGATGCATACCGCCGCAGCGCGGGCGTCGCGCGCGCGATGCGTATGCTGGACAGCTATATCGCCGTGCTGCCGTCCGACGGCGGCTGCGACGAAGGCGCGGGCTATTTCAACATGGCGGGGGCGGCGCTTTTTGATGCATTGCAAAGCGTCTACACCGCCACCGGGGGCCGCGTAAGCTTTTACCACGAGCCGCTGATCCGGCGCATCGCCGCTTTCCCGCTGCATGCGCATATTGACGGCCCGTATTACATCAACTTCGCCGACTGTGACGCAAAACCGCGCATGGATGGAGAGCGCCTGCTGCATCTGGGCCAATGCACGGAAAACGCATCGCTGGCGGCGCTGGGCGCGCAGGTGCTAGCATGTCACACAGGCGTCAAGCCGCTGGATACGCCGCAGATGAACCGCGTGCTGCGGACGCTGTTCGCCCCCGTTCCCGCGCTGCCTGTGCCGCCGCAACCTGCCTTCTTGGCGCTGCCGGATCTTCAGGTGTTCTCCTGGCGGTGCGCAGGGATATACCTGGCCGCTAAAGGCGGGCATAACGACGAAAGCCACAACCACAACGACATCGGCAACTTCCTCCTTTATGCGGACGGCCAGCCGCAGGTTATCGACCTTGGCAACTGCCTCTACACGGGCAAAACGTTCGGCCCTGAGCGCTACACGCTGATGAACACGCGCTCGCGCAACCACAACGTGCCGCTCATCGGTGGCGCGGAACAAGCGGTGGGCAAAGCGCACGCCGCGGTGGACGTGCAGGCCTGCGAGCAAGGCATGCGCCTTGATTTTGCCGCCGCCTACCCGCGGGAAGCGGGCGTGTGCTCCCTGTCGCGCGCGTTTGCAATCGACAAAAGCGGCGTCACCTTGACCGATCATAAAAGCGGCGTCACCTTGACCGATCATATAGAATTAAAGAGCGGGCAAACGGTCACATGGGTATTCATGCTGCGCGAAAAGCCCGTGCTAACCCCGGACCAGGCGGTATTTGGCCCGCTTCGGCTCAGGCATGATCCCGCATTGCAACAGTGCGTGGAAGAGATTCGCATCACCGACCCGCGCATGGCTGAAAACTTTCCCGGCAGCGTCTGGCGGCTCACGCTGGAAGCGCCCGCTGCGCGCCTGCATCACCAAATTTTTGCATTGCAAAGGAGCTGAAAACCTTGGGTAACTGTGTAAAGGACAATCCACTGCGCACACGGGCAGATGTGGAACGGGCAGCTGTATCGTTAATCGAACCGCTGCTGCCTCTGTTAAGCCCCGGCAAGGCACGGCTGCATTTGGGAGATACGGGCGCCGTTTATCCCGACGAAATCGCGCAAATGGAAGCGTTTGCGCGTCCCCTGTGGGCCATCGTACCCATGCTTGCAGGCGGCTGCAAAAGCGTCGGCGCGATATGGGAATGCTGGCGCGAAGGCATCATCCATGGCGTCGATCCCGACTCGCCAGAGTATTGGGGCGAAGTGGTCGATTATGACCAACGCCTGGTAGAAATGGCCGTGTTCGGCATGGGCATGGCCGTCGCCCCCAAAACGTTCTTCTTCTCCCTGCCCGAACGCACGCAGGCACAGCTCTACCGGTGGCTGGATCAGATCAACCATCATGAGATGCCCAAAAACAACTGGACCTTTTTCCGCGTGCTGGTCAACATCGGCTTTGAAATCTGCGGCCTGCCCTTCCCTCAGGAGCAGATGCGCGAGGATTTCGACCTAATCGAATCGCACTACGAAGGGGACGGCTGGTATTTCGACTACTTCGATCAGCGCGAATATTACACCATGTGGGCGTTCCATTACTACGGCCTGATCTACTCGCTGGTCATGAAGGACCGCGATCCCGCCCGCAGCGCCGCCTTCCTGGAGCGCGCCAAGCGGATGGCACAGGATTTTGCCTGTTGGTTTGACAAAAACGGCGAAGCGCTCCCCTATGGCAGGAGCCTCACCTACCGCTTTGCCCAAGGCGCATTTTACGCGGCGCTGGCCCTGGCGCAGGCGCCTGGCGAAGCGGTCGATTATGGCGTGATGAAGCGCCTGCTGCTTTCAAACATGCGGCGCTGGTTCCAAAAGCCAATCTTCACGCGCGACGGCGTGCTCACCATCGGCTATGGATATCCCAACCTGCTCATGGCCGAAGGCTATAACGCGCCCGGTTCCCCCTATTGGGCAATGAAATCGTTCGCATGCCTTTGCCTGCCGCAGGAGCATCCCTTCTGGCAGGCAGAGGAAAAGCCTTTTGACGCGCCGCTCCGCTCGCTCCAGCCGCACGCGCGCATGCTCATCGTGCGCAGCGAGGACGGCAGCCACGTAATGGCTTTCACCGCCGGCAACCATGCCCATGAGCACAGCCACGACGAGGCCAAGTACGAAAAGTTTGTCTACTCAACGGCGTTTGGGTTCAGCGTGTGCAAAGCGCAGAAGCTGCTCAAAGACGGCGCTTTTGACAGCATGCTTGCCCTCAGCGAAGACGGCAGCACATTCCACCCCCGCTACGGCTGCGAAAGCTACGAGCTTTGCGAGGACTGCGTGCGATCCGTATGGCATCCTTTCGCGGGCGTAACCGTTCAAACAGAAATCCGCCCCTATGGCGAGTGGCACCTTCGCATTCACCGCATCCACACCGACAGGAAGCTTTATGCGGCCGAGGGCGGTTTCGCCATCTGCCGCGACGGCTGGGACGGCGGCGTAACCTTCGGCCAGCACGCCGTAACGCCCGAAACGATCGAAACCGAATCCTGCGCCGCAGTTATCGCGCCCTGGGGCGTCAGCGGCGTGCGCGGGCTGGCGGGGTTTGAAACCGGAGAAATCGTCATGCCGGAGCCAAACACCAACCTCATGGTCCCACGGACTCTCCTGCCTACGATGCGGGCCACGCTGCCGGCAGGCGACAGCGTGCTGGTCAGCGCCGTGCTGGGCACGGTGACGGGCGGCCGCGAACGATGGGAAAATCCGCCGACGGAGGTACGCTACGATGGAACAATGGATTGACACGGCCTTTGCGTCGGCCGCCCGGAAGTTTGCCTCCGGCGCAAAACAAGCTGCCGCGCAGGGAATCATCCCCTATAAAAGCGAAGGCCGGCGCTATGCGCCTTCGCCGTTTGACGGCAACAGCTGGTGGACGGGCGGCTTCTGGCCGGGGCTGATGTGGCAGCTTTATCATGCGACAGGCGAAGCGGTTTACCGCGATGAGGCGCTGCGCACGGAAGAGCTGCTCACGCGCGAGCTGCGAGCGTTTGACCTGCTCAACCACGACGTCGGGTTCATGTACCTGCTCTCCACCGGCGCACACTACCGTCTCCTGGGCGGTCGGCAGGCCCTGTCCGACACGCTGCACGCAGCCACGCTGCTGGCGGGGCGTTTCAACCCCGCAGGCTTTATCCGCGCATGGCCGGGCAAGGACCGCGCGGGATATGCTATCATTGACTGCATGATGAACCTCAGCCTTCTTTACTGGGCGAGCGAGCAGACGGGCGACCCCCGCTTTTCCGCAATTGCAAAAATCCACGCGGACACGACGCTGCGCGAATTCTTGCGCGACGACGGCAGCAACTGCCATATCGTCGTGTTCGATCCCTCCACGGGAAAAGTGCTGGACCGGCCCATGGGACAAGGCTACGCGCCCGGGTCCAGCTGGAGCCGCGGCCAGGCATGGGCGCTGTACGGCTTTACGCTTAGCTACATCAACACGGGCGAAGAGCGCTATCTCGACGCCGCCCTGCGCTCCGCCCGCTACTTTATTTCCCATATCCGCGAGGACGGATTGACCGACAGCGACTTTTGCCAGCCAAAGGACGAGGAGCGCATTGATAACATCGCCGGCGCCGTGGCGGCCTGCGGGCTGCTAGAGTTGAGCGCGCTTGCGCCGGCAGAGGAATCCAAAACCTTCCGCGCAGCCGCCTTGCGCCTGCTCAAGGCGGAATATGACCTGTGCGCCGATTGGACGGACGCAAGCGGCGGCATCCTGCAAAAATGCACCGCCTCCTATCACGACGACGGCGCAGGCCGCCATGTCAACATTCTCTATGGCGATTATTTCTTTGTGGAAGCCCTCTGCAAGCTGCGCGGCACGGACGCGCGGCTGTGGATGGCCAGAGCGTGAGGGCGTATGGCAAGCATCAAAATCATTCGCGGCGGGCAGACGCTCGCCTGGGCGCAGGGCGCGCAAGAGGTGTCCCTGCTTTACGAGGGAAGCTATCAGGAGGACGATCAGATTCTTTTTTCGTCGGACGGCGAGCATGCCGTCGTGCAGGTGGACCAGCAGGTAGCGCCCGCGCGCGTCTATCTGCCGCGGCGCCGTTTCCTCTTTCGCCCGCCGCTTGCAGGCGACGGCTTGGTGGTCTATCCGCCGCAAGCGTTTGCGGGGAAAAAACATCTGCTTTTCCTGCGGCCCGCTCTGGGCAACGCCTACCGCAACCTGGCCCGGAATCCCGTTGACCAGCGCGGCGAAACAGACGCTTTCCCGCACGCGACGGCCAACGTGGAAACGCGCAACGAAAGCGTCTTTGCGGCCCGCAATGTGATCGACGGCCAGCATATCGCCAAGGGCCACGGCGAATGGCCCTTTGGAAGCTGGGGCATCGGCACGCGTACGGACGCGGAGTTGACGCTCGATTTCGGCCGTACCGTGGAAATTGACGCGCTCGCGCTGTACCTGCGGGCGGATTTCCCGCACGACGCCTATTGGATCGAGGGCACGGTGACGCTGGACGACGGGTACGAGCAGACCTTCCCGCTGCAGAAGCGGGACGGTGCGCAGCGCATAGCGCTTGGCGCGCACAGGATTCGCACGCTGCGGCTGCACCGCCTGATCAAATGCGACGATCCCTCCGCGTTTCCGGCGCTTCGGCAAATCGAAGTCTATGGCAGGGACATTGAACCCATCTGCAACGATTAAACCATTCAGGGAGGAAAATCTATGGACATCCGTTACTCATGCAACCAGCGCGATTTCAAGCGCTATACCACCGAGGAAACCCGCAAGGAGTTCCTGATTGAAAAGCTGTTTGTGCCGGACGAGGTCGTGGCCGTCTATTCCCACGTGGACCGTATGGTGACGCTTGGCGTAATGCCCGTAATGGAAAAGGTGCCGATTGACAAAGGGATTGACATTTGGCATAACTTTGGCACACAATATTTCCTGCAGCGGCGGGAGCTGGGGCTGTTCAACGTGGGCGGCGCCGGAACGGTGTGCGTGGACGGAACCGTTTATTCCTTGGGCTACAAGGACTGCCTGTATATCGCCATGGGTGCCAAGGACGTCACCTTTGAAAGCTGCGACGCAAGCGCTCCCGCAAAGTTCTATATGGTCTCCGCCCCCGCGCACACCCGCTACGAGACCCGCCTGATCCGCATTGCGGACGCGGCGAAAAAGCCGCTGGGCGCGATGGAAACCAGCAACAAGCGCGTCATCAACCAATTCATCCATCCGGATGTGCTCAAAACCTGCCAGCTCTCCATGGGCATGACCGTGCTGGAACCCGGCAGCGTATGGAACACAATGCCTGCGCATACCCACGAGCGCCGCATGGAGGTATATTTTTACTTTGAAGTTCCCGCAGGGAATGTGGTCTTTCACATGATGGGAGAGGGACAGGAAACGCGTCACATCGTCATGGCCAACGAGCAAGCCGTCATCAGCCCGTCCTGGTCCATCCACGCCGGCGCAGGCACGAGCAATTACACCTTTATCTGGGCCATGGGCGGCGAAAACCAGGCGTTTGACGACATGGATGTCATCCCCACCACCGAACTTCGCTAAATTTTGTCAAGGAGGCCGGATCAGATGGATATGAACGCTTTTTCCCTTCAGCACAAAATTGCCTGGATCACGGGTGGCTCTTACGGCATCGGCTTTGCCATCGCCGAGGCGTTCGCGGCCGCAGGCGCAACCATTGTGTTTAACGACATCCGCCAGGAGCTGGTGGACAAGGGGCTGGCCGCCTATCGGGATAAGGGCATTGCGGCGCGCGGCTATGTCTGCGACGTGACCGATGAAAGCGCGGTGCAGGCGCTTGTTGCCAGGATACAGGACGAAGTCGGCGTCATCGATATCCTGGTGAACAATGCCGGCATCATCAAGCGCGTTCCCATGACGGAGATGAGCGCCGAGGATTTCCGCAAGGTCGTCGACATTGACCTGAACGCGCCGTTTATCTGCGCCAAAGCCGTCCTTCCCGCAATGATCCAGAAAGGCCATGGCAAAATCATCAACATCTGCTCGATGATGTCGGAGCTTGGCCGAGAAACCGTCTCCGCATACGCGGCGGCAAAGGGCGGCCTGAAGATGCTCACCCGCAACATCTGCTCCGAATATGGCGAGCACAACATTCAGTGCAACGGCATCGGGCCCGGCTATATCGAAACGCCGCAAACCGCCCCCCTGCGCCAGCGCCAGCCCGACGGCAGCCGCCATCCTTTCGACCAGTTCATCGTATCGAAAACCCCGGCCGCCCGCTGGGGCACTACGGACGACCTGCAGGGGCCCGCTGTGTTCCTCGCCTCCGACGCGTCCAACTTCGTCAACGGGCACATCCTGTACGTGGACGGCGGCATCCTGGCCTATATTGGCAAACAGCCGTAATCCACCCGCCACAGAAAAAAGCTGGCTGTTTTTCAGGCGGCTTTTTTCGCATTTGATACAGACTTATACAGTCAACAGAAGGGAGCGCGCCACGCTTGATGCGTGGAAAGACAATCATGAGTTTTGATGATCGGTATTTAAAAGACCCGGCTTGCTTTGCGGAAAACAGGCTGTGCGCCCATTCCGACCACATCGCCTACGCCAGCATGGAAGAGCTGGAGAGAGGGGTAACCAGCTTTTGCATGCAGCTCAACGGCGTATGGAAGTTTTTTTACGCTTTAAACGAGCGTCAGGTCATCCCCGGCTTTGAGCGCAGCGATTACGACTGCCGCCCGTGGGCGGACATCGCCGTTCCTGCGCACATCCAACTGGAAGGCTATGGCGCGCCCCAATATGTCAACGTACAATATCCCTGGGATGGCGTGGAGGAGGTCGCCGTCGGGGAGGCCCCTTGCGAGCATAACCCCGTAGCCTGCTATGCCAAGTATTTTTTCCTGCCCGAACACATGCGCGGCCGGCGCGTGTTCGTCCGCTTTGAGGGGGCAGAAAGCTGTATCGCGGTATGGTTGAACGGGCAATACGTCGGCTTTGCGGCCGATTCGTTCTCCCCCGCCGAGTTCGAGCTGACGCCCTATCTTGCGCAGGGGGAAAACAAGCTGGCCTGCCGTGTGTATCATTGGAACACCGGCAGCTGGCTGGAAGACCAGGACTTCTTTCGCTTCTCCGGCCTGTTCCGCAGCGTCTGCCTGTTTTGCATTCCACAGGCGCACGTGCGCGACCTGCGAATTCGGACGCTCCTTGACGATGCATACGCCGACGCCACCCTGAAGGTGGACGTTTCCATGGCGCTCAGCAAAGGGGGCGAGGGCGCAACGCTGCATGCAGCGCTCATGGATGGCAAAACGGTGCTGCATACGGCGCAGGGCAGCGGGGAAACGCAGCATTTTGCGTTTCCCGTCCACGCACCGCAGCTTTGGAGCTGCGAATCCCCAAAGCT
>DVLH01000154.1 GCA_018715585.1 Candidatus Aphodomonas merdavium | reverse complement strand
CCCAAACTTGCTGGCGGTGGAAGAGTCCCCGAGACGCGGAGAAAATCCAAGTTTCTTTCCAAAAGATGCAAGAAACGGGAACCCTTTTGCGTTTCAATAATAGGGAAGAGAAAGCGGGTGCGCCGTTCATGCCCAGCGAGATGGAAAACACAGAGCTGTTTGAACGGCTGTACAGCGAGTATGCGGACGACGTGTTGCGCGTATCCTACTTTTACCTTGGGGACAGGCAGAAGGCAGAGGATGTATGCCAGGACGTTTTTCTCAGGCTTTTGACGCGCACACCCGAAATTCAGCCTGGCCATGAAAAGGCATGGCTGCTCAAGGTGGCGCTCAACCGTTGCCGTGATATGTGGCGCGCCGCGTGGGTCAAACGGGTGGTGCTGGGTTCCCCGTTTGAATGCATTCCCGCACCGGATGAAATCTCGCAGCGCACAGAAAAGACCGACCTCATGGAAGCGGTATCCAAGCTCAACCCCGCGTTTAAAGAGGTCATTCTGCTGCATTACTATCAAGGCTTTGGGATAGCGGAAATCGCGCAGATGCTCGATCTACCGGAGGGGACGATCTCCAGCCGCTTATCCCGAGCAAGGAAAAAATTGGAAGCGTTGCTTAAAGGAGGTGAGATTCGATGATTGACGTGGAGTCCCTTCGCCCTACGGCGGACGAAATGCTCTCTGGCCTTTCGGCGGGGGAAGCCATGAAGCGCCGCATCATTCTTCAGGCAGATGCGACCGAGCGCATTGCTTGCGTCGCGGAAGAAATGCTTTCCGGCATGCACGCCGGCGCGGCGTTGCGTCATCGGATCCTGGTGCGGTATGAGCGCAGAAGAAACGCCGCGCGTGCAAAGGCAGAGGCCAGCCGCAGCCGCAATGCAAGGCTGCGCCCGGCGGCTGGCATGGCGTTTGCGCTCGCACTGATGATCGGGTTAGGCGTATTTTTTGCCGATGGGCATGATGTAACGCTACCGGACAAAGGCCTTTCCTCCTTTGCTTCTGGTACCTTGACGCAGACGGGCGTTCCACAATTCGTATCGCTTTTTGCAGGGGAGTCGGCAAACCCGCCGCTCGTCAGCATCAATGGCCGGTACTACCGGATGATGACCTCGCCATCAGCGGTGCCTGAATCGCTGTTGGACGGGACGCTTGCCGAGGTACAGACCTATACGGCGGAGCCGTCCCTAGGCGCTACGGCGGGGATTTTCTCCAACATCGCGCAGACGGGCGCGCAGGTGTATGCCATTGCGGGGCTTTCCTCCAAGACGGCTGTCGCCGTGGAGGTAGACGGCGCGATCCGGTTGTTCCAGCGCGTTGGGTACGCCGGCAGCACGACGCTTGGCACGGAGCTGTTCCAGGATACGCTGGACGTACAGGGACAGGTGGCCGCGCTTGAACTCAGCGGCGTGGGCGTCATCACCGACGAAGAGGTTGCCAACGAAGTGCTCGTTTACATGCTGACCGAGTTCGCCACCTTTGCTGGCAGCGATATGCCAAACGCCGAGCAGGCGCTGACGATCTACCTGCAAAACGGCTTGACGCTGCAACTGCTCGTGGAAGACGGCGTGTTCTACGGCTGCGGCGCATGGGCTTGTCCGGAGTTTGAAGAAGCCTTCCGTGCAGAGATGGATACATAAATGCAACATATACAAGCGGCGGGAAAACCTGCCGCTTTTTTTTGCCAAAATTGCCCCGCTTGGTAAACAGCGAAAACTAATCCTGCAGCATAAAATCATTCTTCCCGCATTTTCACTGAAACCCTGTACAGCTGCATTGGGGAAGCATTAGCGATGGCCGCAAACACACCGTTCTTAATGCCCAAAGCGCTTTCTTCCACTACAAAAAACATATTGCCTCAAAAAGGAACTTCCCGATTAACCAATTGGAAAGAAACGGGGCAGAAAATGCGCAAAACCCTTCCCGCACACAAAGACCCTCTCCCGGCAAGAGGATGGACGTTTAGCCCTAAACGAACAACACCGGCAAAGCTGCTAGAGCAGCACGGCAATCCCAAGCCATACCGAGCCGCGCTCATAAGGGGAACGCTTCCTTGTCAAAGCCTTTTTCTCAAACTGCCTGTTGAAAAAACATCGGAAAGGATCGCAAAAGTTTATTCTTCTTTCCGCCCGTGCGCGCGCTTCCATGCCTTGATTTGCTCCAAGCGTTCCCGGCAGCGCGCTTCCGCTCCCTGCTGGGTCGGGCGGTAATACGTGCGCCCTAAAAGCGAGTCGGGCAGGCATTGCATGTTCGTGAGCTTATCGGGCGCGTCGTGCGCATATTGATAGCCCTTGCCATACGCCAAATCGCGCATTAGGCGCGTGGGAGCGTTGCGGATGACGAGCGGCACGGGCTCCGCCAGCTGGCGCACGGCGTCCTCCTTCGCCTCCTCGTAGGCGCAGTAGAGCGCGTTGGACTTTGGCGCCAGCGACAGGTATGCGACGGCCTGCGTCAAGTGTACCGAGCATTCCGGCATGCCGAGAAAATGGCACGCCTGATAGGCCGCCACAGCCATTTCCAGCGCGCGCGGGTCCGCCAGGCCAACATCCTCGCTGGCAAAGCGCACCACGCGGCGCGCAACATAGAGCGGATCTTCCCCCGCCTCGAGCATTCTGGCCAGCCAATAGACGGCCGCATCCGGGTCGGAATTGCGCATGGATTTGTGCAGCGCGGAAATGAGGTTGTAATGCTCCTCACCCGTCTTGTCATAGAGCAGCGATTTTTTCGCCGTGCATTGCTCCAGCGTTTCCTGGGTGACGGTTGTCGCGCCGCTTTCGTCCATTTCGCCGTTGAGCACGGCCATCTCCAGCGTGGAAAGCGCCATCCGCGCGTCTCCGTTGGCAAAGAC
>DVLH01000153.1 GCA_018715585.1 Candidatus Aphodomonas merdavium | reverse complement strand
CGGCGTGGCGACGGCTGTCCGTGGGATTTGCAGCAGACGCACGAATCGCTGCGGCAATATCTCATTGAAGAGGCGCACGAAGCGGTTGCGGCTATCAACGGCGGCGATCCCGAACGAATGGCCGACGAGCTGGGTGACGTGCTGCTGCAGGTGGTCTTTCATGCCCAGGTAGCGGCAGAGCACGCAACGTTCACCATCACCGACATCACCTCGGCCATCTGCGCCAAGATGATCAGCCGCCACCGCCACATCTTCGGCGAGAACCAATGTGTCACCGCCGAAGAGGTGCTCAACAGCTGGGAGCAGATCAAAAAAGAGGAAAAGGGCCTCAAGAGCACGGCTGACGTCATGCGCGACGTGCCGCAGGGCCTGCCCGCGCTTATGCGGGCGAGCAAAGTACAAAACAAAGCGCACCAGGTTGGCTTTGACTGGGCCGCTCCCCTGCAGGCGCTTGAAAAGGTTACCGAGGAAACGGACGAAGTGCGCGCCGAGCTTGCCGCAGGCCGCAATCCGCAGGAAGAGTTCGGCGATTTGCTCTTTGCCGCCGCGCACGCCGCCAGGCTCAGCGGCGTTCAGCCGGAGCTTGCATTGGATCAGGCGACGGAAAAGTTCATCCGCCGCTTTGCGGCGATGGAAAAAACCGCCCAAAGCGCCGGCACCCCACTTTCGGCAATGACCCTTGCGCAAATGGAAACGCTTTGGGAACAGGCAAAGCGCACAGAAAAGGAGGGAACGCAGAAATGAAACCCGTTTTTTCCGTTGTTGTGCCCGCGTATAACGAGCAAGAGGTGCTGGAGCAGTCATATGAGCGGCTCAACGCCGTGCTGGCCGGCATGGGCGAGCCGTTCGAGCTGATCTTCGTGGACGACGGCAGCAAGGATGCGACGGCAGATATTCTCCGCCGGCTTGCCAGCGCGCATGACAACGTGCGCACGCTGCACTTTTCGCGCAATTTCGGCCATCAGGTGGCTGTAAGCGCCGGCGTAGACGTAGCCCAAGGCGACGCCATCGTCATCATTGACTGCGATTTGCAGGATCCGCCGGAACTCATCCCCGCCATGGCCGAAAAATGGCGGGAAGGCTATGAGGTGGTCTACGGCAAGCGCAGCCAGCGCGACGGCGAAACGGCGATGAAAAAATTTACCGCCTGGGCCTATTACCGCGTGTTGCGGGCACTCTCGGGCGTGCCCATCCCGCCGGATACGGGCGATTTCCGCCTGATTGACCGGCGCGTAGCCGATGTGCTGCGCGGCATGAAGGAGCACAGGCGTTTCCTGCGCGGCCTGTTCGCGTGGATGGGCTTTAAGCAGACGGAAGTCGCTTTCCACCGCAGCCGCCGCTTTGCAGGGGAAACGAAATACACGCTCAAAAAAATGCTGCGCCTGGCAAGCGACGGCATCTTCTCCTTCTCGGACAAGCCTGTCTCTTTTATCCTCGGCACAGGGGCTGCCCTGGCGGCGCTGGGCGCGCTGTGGTTGTTGATACTGCTCTTTGTTGCGCTGGCAGGCCACGGAAACGGCCTGAGCGCGCTGGCGGCGCTGATGGTGCTGCTGTGCGGTGTGATCGTGCTCAGCCTGGGCGTGCTCGGCGCCTACATTGCGCGCACGTATGACGAAACGCTCGGCAGGCCGCTCTATATCGTCTCCGAACGCCACGGTTTCCCCGAAGAAGGCGAACAATTCGACAAATAACAACAAATTGTTCGTATTTTCTCCCGTTTACCCATTGATTTCACGCGTCCCCTGCGGTACAATGGCCGTGCTATTGTAAAAAATCAGGAGGCATAACGCTGTGCGATTTATGACCGAACGGATTGCGCGGGACGGGCGCGCGCTGGACGAGCAGGTGCTCCTCGTGGACTCGTTTCTAAACCATCAGATCGACATGGAGCTCATGAAACAGTGCGGAAGCGCATTTGCCCAGCATTTCAAGGGCAAAGGGATCACGCGGGTGATGACGGTAGAGAGTTCCGGCATTGCCCCGGCAGCGATGACCGCGCTGGAAATGGGCCTGCCGCTCGTCGTATTTAAAAAGAAAACGTCGCGCATCACAAACGGCACCGTCTACCAAACGGTTGTGCAGAGCTTTACAAAAAACGTGCGCTACGAGCTGACGGTCGCCAAACGCTTTTTGCCCGAAGGGGAGAAAATCCTCTTTATTGACGATTTCCTTGCCATGGGCGAAGCGGCCATAGGCGCCGGGCGAATCATTCGTGAGGCCGGCAGCGAAATTGCAGGCATTGGCATCGTGATTGAAAAGACGTTCCAGCCCGGGCGCAAGCGGCTGGAAGCGGAAGGCTATGATGTTTTTTCGCTTGCACGCGTTCAGTCCATGTCTGCCGATGGCATTGCGTTCGTGGAGCCTTAAAACATGCTGCGGCTTTTCCCGTCATGTTTTTGCAAGCGGGCAGGCTGCTAAATCAAGCGCGACGGGCGGATTTCCCTCCGCCCGTTTTTGCCGGGTGTGCCGCTTTCCGGGCCTGTGTGCTACGGCTGCGCACTGCCCGGCAACATTTTCAAAATTATGCTTGCATTCCTCCGAGAAATGTAGTATACTATCCCCCGTTGACATGGCTGGGTGTGGCGCAGTTTGGTAGC
>DVLH01000152.1 GCA_018715585.1 Candidatus Aphodomonas merdavium | reverse complement strand
ATGCCCAGACTGGAAGCATACCACCGGGATCTCCCCTACTCCTACGCGCCGGGGTTGTATCCTTGTCACGCACTGTTGAGCACCCGTCCCGGGCAAGCGCGCCGGTTGCTGGTTCAAACAGGAAGTGAGGGCAGCGAGGGCGTACAGTCGCTGATTCAAAAATGTGCCGCGCTGGGCGTGCGCACAGAGACTGCAGACCGCGCGCTGGAGCGCATTAGCCGAAAGGAAAACTGCCATGCAGCGCTCGTCTTTGAAAAATACAGCTGCACGCTTGACCCAAGCGCCAACCACGTCGTACTGCACAATCCATCCGATATGGGCAACTTGGGCACGATTTTGCGCGCCTGCCTAGGCTTTTCACTCTGCAACCTGGCGATTATCCGCCCAGCAGCGGATGTGTTTGATCCCCGCGTGGTGCGCGCGTCAATGGGGGCGCTGTTTTCCGTTAACGTTCAGCAATGGGACAGCTTTGACGCTTACCGCGCAGCTTACCCTTGCCATGCGCTTTATCCATTCATGCTGGAAGCCTCATTGCCACTTGCACAGGCACGGAAACAGCGCGCAATGCCATATGCGCTCATTTTCGGCAACGAGGCCACGGGCCTGCCCACATCGTTTGCCTCTGCCGGTACCGCAGTGCGCATTCCGCACAGCGATGCGATTGACTCGCTGAACCTCGCCGTCGCCGTTTCCATCGCCGCCTACGCCTTCACGCAGGAGGATGAAACGGGCGGCCCGCTTTTTCCGTGCAAGCGCGGCGGAGAAAAATAAAAAAATCCCCTCCCGCATATGTTCCGCGGGAGGGGATTTTATGTTGGAATCGGGATGGGCTAGCGATCTTTTTGCCCAATTTGGCCTACTGGGTATCTTCGCCGCCACGGCGCTTGAATACGCATGCCTGCCTATGCCAAGCGAGGTCTTATTGCCGCTGGCAGGTTACATTGCTGCCTCCTCTGGCATTCCACTCGCGCTGACAGTGAGCGTAACGGTGTTCGCGGGCGTGGCCGGCTCTGCGCTATGCTATGCGCTGGGTGCGCTCGGCGGGCGGCCGCTGCTGGAGCGGTTATTTTCCCGCTTCCCTCCAGCGCTTCGGCAATTGCAGCGCACCGAAGAATGGCACAAAGGTGCAGGCGGGCTCTCGGTGATGCTCGCACGGGTTATTCCGCTCTTTCGCACATGGATATCTTTCGTCGCAGGGATTTGCCGCCAGCCGTTCTGGTTCTTCATGCTTTATTCCTGCATGGGAATCATCATCTGGAACACGGTGCTCATCTGGGGGGGATACGCAATGTACTCCGCAGGGCGCGCTATGCCTGGCTACATCCGTTTTCTCCCCGCCGTAGGGTGGCTTTTGCTGCTCAGCGTGCTCTGGCTACAAAGGCGCCGGGCAGCCAAGCGCGCCGAAAAGCCATAAAGCGCCTCAATAAAGCAGCTGCCTCGCCAGAAAAATCAGCGCCAAATGGGCTGGATAAGCCGCATAGGTCAACAGGCGCGGCACGCGCGTGCGCGTGCTGCGCGGCCAAAGCATCAATGGCAGCGCCAGGATTGCGCATTGCTGCAATTGCAACGTAAAGGTATGATAGCGCCATACCGTACCGCTTCCCCGCCCCCAAAAGACGCAGAAAGCCGAAAAACAGATGCTGAGCGCCAGCGGGTTATCCCGGACCGCCCACAAAAGCACCACCAGCAGCACGCCGCGCACGCCATAATCCATATCCAGAAAACAAGCAGCCAACACAGCGCAGACGCTGATCCATGTTTTTTGTTCCTTTAGCCCCGCAACGGCCAGCAAGCCAAGCAGCAACGTCGCCAACACGTTGAGCTTGGAAAGCGGGTGGTTCATGCCGTACATGTAAAATGGCTGCGAAATCACGCCTAAGATGAATAACCGCCAGGCGTAACGAGCAATGTTGCGCGTATGCTCCGCGCCAATAGCGATCCCCCATGCAAAGAGCGGGAACGCAATGCGCCCAATCACGCGCATCCACGTTTCCCCCACAAAAAATGCCGCGCCCAGATGGTCAATGATCATGCAAACAATGGCAATCAAGCCAAGAAGGCCCGTGTCATGATTGGTTGCCTTGCGCATCGGCTCTCCCTCTCTTCCCGGCGGCTGTCCGCCTTTGCTATTATACGTCATCCCACCCAGGATTGGCAATTCCATACGGTTGCAATTCTTAAAGAGAAACGGTATAATGAAATCGTATATGATTTTTTATCAATTCAGAAATAGATGCTTCGTCTGAAGGAGGATTTACCATGCGTATCGTCATCATCGGCGACGGCAAGGTGGGGCGGACATTGGTGGAATATCTCGCCACAGAAGGCCACGACCTCGTCGTGATCGATTCGAGCGCACGCAATCTGGCCGCGCTTGCCAACGAACAGGATGTCATCACTGTCTGCGGCAATGGCGCTTCTTATATGGTGCAGCGCGAGGCAGGCATTCAGCACGCAGATTTGGTCATCGCCGTAACCCCTACGGACGAGCTGAACATCCTCTGTTGTTTGTTGGCGCGCAAGCTTGGTGCAGCGCATGCGGTGGCGCGCGTGCGAAATCCTGACTATTCCGCGCAGCTGGTTCTTCTTCGCGATGAGTTAGGGCTGAGCATGACGGTAAACCCTGAGCAAGCCGCCGCATCGGAAATCATGCGCATTTTACGGTTCCCTTCAGCATTGCGAGTGGAGCCTTTCGCGCGCAACCGCGCAGAGCTTGTCGAGTATTGCATCCCGGAAAACAGCGCGCTATGCGGCATGACACTAAAAAAGCTTGCCCCAACGTTAAACGTTCATTTGCTTGTCTGCGCCGTAAAGCGCGGCGACGACGTATACATCCCCACGGGCGATTTTGTGCTGCAAGCGGGCGATCATATCCATATCGCCACGCCGCACGCAGAGCTGGCGACGTTCTTTAAAAAACTTGGCATCTACCAGGACCGCATCAAAACCGTCATAATCGTTGGCGGCGGGCGCATGGGATTTTATCTGGCCAAACAGCTCGTCAGCCTTGGGGTGCAGGTGAAAATCATCGAAAGCGATGCAGCGCGTTGTGATGATCTTTGTGAACGCCTACCCAAGTGTTCCGTCGTCCATGGCGATGGGACAAGCACGGATATTCTTCAGGAAGAAGGTATCGAGCAAGCGGATGCATTCGTAGCGTTGACAGGCATTGATGAGGAGAATATTATCCTCGCACTTTACGCTGCAAAGCGCACGAAAGGGCGTGTCATTGCCAAAGTAGACCGTTTAACGTTCCTAGATGTGCTCGGTGATTTGGGGGTGGGCACGCTCGTCTCGCCAAAGACGATTACCGCCAACAACATCGTTCAATACGTCCGTGCGCTGAGCAATTCCTTGGGCTCCAATGTAGAAACGTTGCTGCGGCTAATGGACGGGCGCATTGAATGCGTCGAATTTCGCATTCGCGACGGTGCGGCTTATTTGGGCAAAGAGCTTCGCACGCTTCCACTGAAAAAAAACCTGCTCATCGGCTGCATCGTGCGCCAAGGCGTCCCCATCATTCCCGGGGGCACGGACACCATCGAAGTCGGCGACAGCGTCCTTGTCATTACCACCCGGCCGTTCTTTAACGACTTTAACGACATCTTTGAATCGCTGCCAAGCGGGATGTAAAAGGGCGGAAAGGACGGGATTCCCATCAAGAACATTCGTGCTTTTCTCTATCCGACACTGCTGTTATGCGGTCTTTGGCTGTTTGCTCGTTTGAACGTTCGCATCGACCTTATCGCGAGGTTTGATTTTCTATGGGATGTCCTGATGGGCATCGCATGCGGTACCGTGTTTTTGCTCTTGCCCTCCGCCGCAGGGTTTGGGGCAAAGCGCAACGCGCGCACGTCAATCTTTTGGCTGCCCGCGTTTCTGGCGCTTGTCGTCATCTTCTACCAATACACCGCCCTTGTCACCGGCATTGAAGCCCCCATGCTGCGCTTTTTGCACAACCCCGGAACACGCGCGCGCATGGTGGAAGGCGCAGCCCTTGGCTATTTTGCTTCCGCCGCCATTCGTGGCAAAATATAATTCATCCATAGCCCATTGATGAGCGTTTATTAGCGCACGCAAGGCGAAGAGCCTACATGTCGCCTGCGGGCATTTTTCGCAGTCTTGTAGCGCCTACCGTTTCCCTTTTTTCTTGCCCTGCTTTACGCTCTCAACTCAATTGGCATGTTTGCCCCGTTTTTGCCGGCAGTTTTTTCTCCTGCGCCTGTAAGACATGTTCATTTTTTAAACCCTCCCCTTGAAAAACGCGCGCAAAGGCATTCGCGTAGCGCAGAAAGCGCTTTTTGCCCGCGAGCTTTCTTTGCGCAATAACCGGGCTGCTCTTTCACGCATTGGCTCCAAGCACGGCAGTGAAAATAATCGGCACGGACGTTATTGGATGCCCGCCGCGGAGCGTGCGCCGTTAAAACGGAACCATCCGCCTCCCGCCCCGTCTTTCTCCTTTCATAGGCACGCCACCGGCAAGAGGTTCCTCGTTGCCGCCAGTCTTGGTTGAAAACATCCGTCCTGGGTGCTTTGGAAGAAAATGCAGCTATTTGCAGCGGTATTTTGCAAGCG
>DVLH01000151.1 GCA_018715585.1 Candidatus Aphodomonas merdavium | reverse complement strand
CGGCTTGCAACCAACTTTTTGTGAACTGTTATTAACAAAATATCGATATGATCAATGATAAACACACCGGAGCAGGCGGCAAAGCCGCCTGCTCCGGCTTTGTTCTGCGCGCCATCCCGCCGCGGCGCGCGAGCGCGGCCGGGTTTTGCATCCCGCCGCGCAAAAAGGCTGGGGAGCGCCGCCGGTTTTTGTGCGCCGCCGCGCAAAAAAAACTTTACAAACCGGCGCGGATGCTCTATAATAGAACTCGCGCTCGGGCGCACGGCAGGTTCGTGCGGTACGGCGCGGCAAATTCCGGGGCTTTGGCGAAGTTGGCTATCGCGCTACACTGGCAGTGTAGAGATCACCGGTTCGAATCCGGTAAGCTCCACCAGATGCAGCCGCCGCAATATGGCTGCAAAAAGGTCCGCAATCGCGGGCCTTTTTGTTCCCCTCTGGCCTTTTTGTTCTCCCCCTGCGGCAGGCGGCAAGGCGTTCGCCGCCTGTCGGCCGGGAAGGCGGAGGCGGCGGGCAACGGTATGGCGGCGGCAGCGTTCCGCCCGTTCTTCGCCCGGCTGCATCAACGGCGGGCAGGTCGCAAAAATTACAATTCGTTTGCGATTCGATGCAGACTTGTTTACATGGGATACCCTAAAACTATGGATGGAGGTGTTTGTGTGGCAAGGAACAGGATACTGGTCGTGGAGGACGACGAGGCGATCTCCCGCGTCATCATAAAGAATCTGATTGCTACGGGCTACGCGGCCACCCCCGTTTACGACGGACAGGAAGCGGCCGAACTGGTGGAGCGCGACGCGGATTTTGACCTCGCGCTCCTGGATATCATGCTGCCCGGCATGGACGGGCTGACGCTGCTGGCGCATATGAAGCGCCGCGGCATCCCGGTGATCTGCCTTACGGCAAAAGCCGATCTCGATTCCAAAATACAGGGGCTGCGCTTTGGCGCGGAGGATTATATCGTCAAGCCGTTCGAGGTGCTGGAGCTGCTGGTCCGCATCGAAAAGGTGCTGGAGCGCACGGGGAAAATGCTGCAGGTGCTCGAAGTGTCGGACCTGACAATCAACCTCATGGAGCGCTCCGTGCGGAAAAACGGCAGGGAGATCCCGTTAAAACCAATGGAGTATGATCTGCTGGTCATGCTTGCAAAAAACAAGAACATCGCCCTCTCCCGCGAGCGGCTGCTCCACGGCGTGTGGGGTGTGGACTTCGTGGGCGAGACGAGAACGGTGGACGTCCATATCGGTCAGCTCAGGCGAAAGCTGGGGCTGGAAAACCACATCAGGACGGTTTCCAAAATGGGCTACCGCCTGGAGGACCAGCCATGAAGCTGTGGCGGAAGGTATCCCTTGTGTCGGTCATCATGGTCACGGCGGCGCTGAGCGTTTTGAGCCTGCTGCTCCTCACCGGCGCGGGGAAGCGCAATCTGGATTACGCGGTACAGAGCGCCGTATCCACGCATACCGCCAATGCCGTGTACTTTGAAAAGGCGATGCACGACGGCGCAGGCGAGCAGATCAGCGCCGCGGCCAAACGCAGCCTGGCCCGCTATTATGTGTCCTCCCTCGCCGATCCGAATATCATTCTGACCGCGGCGGACGACGTCGTTTATAACGCCACTTCCATTGACCCCGCCCTGTATCTGCCGCTGGAAACGCAGGGAAAGCGGTACGTCATAACGGATATTGGTGAAAACACCATGCTGATCGTGGGCGACCGCCTATCCGTCCGCGGCGCGGATTACAGCTTTTACCGGATTACGGACGTCACCTCCGTTTATACGGACCTTTTGGCGCTATCCTATCGCTTTTCCCGGATCTCCCTGCTGGTGATCCTTTGTACCGCGGCGCTGATCACCCTGCTGGTGCGAACGATTCTAAGGCCCATACAGCGGCTAAAGGAAAGCACCTCCCTCATCGCCGCCGGCGTCTATGACAGGCGCATTGCCGTTGACGAGCAGGACGAGGTCGGCTCGCTTGCCATGGACTTCAATGTGATGGCCCAGGCGGTGGAGAACCGGGTGGAAGCGCTCAAGGAGGAGGCGGAGCGCCGCACCCTGTTCATCTCCGCCCTCACCCATGAGCTGAAGACCCCCATGACCTCCATCAAGGGCAACGCCGAAACGCTGCTGATGACGAAAATGAACGAGGAGGAGAGAGAAGCGGCGCTGTTGCAGATCGATGCGGACTGCACGCGCGTGGAGCGGCTTTCCCATAAGCTCATGCAGCTTTTGGTATTGAAGCGTTCCGACGATATTGAACCAAAGCCGCAGAGCGTCGCGGAACTGCTTGCCATGGTCTGTGATGCGGCAAAGGAGCAGCTGAAGCAGCGCGGGCTGGCGCTCAGGGTCGAAAACCACATGCAGCAGCTCAAAATGGACAAGGACCTACTTTGCGAACTGCTCCTCAACCTCATCGACAACGCGGGCAAGGCCTCGCCCCGGGGAAGCGTGATTGCGCTTCGGGCACGGGGCGATATCATCTCCGTTTCGGACAGCGGGCACGGCATTCCGCCGGAGGAACTGCACCGCCTGACGGAGCCGTTCTATATGGTGGATAAGGCGCGCTCCCGCAAACAGGGCGGCATGGGCCTTGGGCTTGCGCTTGCACAGGAGATCGCCCGCCTGCACGGGGCGCATCTTGCGTTTGAAAGCGAAGTGGGGAAAGGCACGACGGTGAAGGTGGTATTTGAACATGATAAAGAAGCTGAAGAATAAGTGGAACCTGCTGTATCTCCTTTTGGCCGCACTGATCGCCTTTTCGGTTTTTGGCGTTCCCCCTATCGCAAAGTGCGTGCTGGACGGCACCAAGAATCAGATGATCATCATCGGCAGGCAGGAACCGTGAGCGCAAAAATTACAATTTGCTTACGACCTGATGAATACTTGATGCATGGGGAACGCGTATGCTTGCTCCAAAAGGAAAGCGAGGTACCATGAGCTGCAAAATGAAAAAAGCGATTTCCCTTATGGCTGCGATGCTGGCGGCCGCCCTGCTCCCTGCGGGCTGCCAGCCCACACCCGAGCAGCCGATCGTGATGCAAAAGGATATGGAACAGATGCTGGGAAAGGCGCAGGATACCCAATCCCCCGCCGCAGAACAGACCCTTGCCGAACGATACGGCATCCCGGAGCGGCTGACAGAAGAATGGAGCGGGGCGGACGGGAAACTGTCCATCCGCATCGACGCGCCCATCGCCGCCCCCGAACATGCCATGCCCATCGTCAGAGTGAGGGCGGAGGGCTTTTCCCAGGAAACGGCCACGGCGCTCTTTCACCATTTCATGGACGGGAAGACGGCCATGACCTACAACCCCGGCCCCCATGTGATGACGAAAGCCGATATCGAGGCGACCATTTTGCTCTACAAACAGCAGATTGCCGACGGCACCATAGAGGCGCAGCAAATGATGACGCCCGAGGAAGCGGAAGAAGAGATCAGGCGCCTGGAAGAGGAATACAGGACGGCTCCGGCGGCGGCGGACGATGAACCCGTCGTTTCGGACGGCGCCATGCTCCTCCATGAAGAAAGCTATTCGGACGGGCAAACGGTCATCAAGGAAAGGATTTACGAATTGAGCGTAACGGCCGGAGAAGAGTATTTAAGCGTGCGCCGCCCCGCGCAGGACAACGGAAGCCTGACGGGTTCCCTGCAGTATTCGGCCGACGATGATCTCGGGCGGTTCTATAACGGCGCGCCCAGAGTGCTGCCGGAAAACGCGCCGCAAAGCGAACGCCCATCGCTTTCCCTTGAGGAGGCGGGCGCGCTCTGCGGGGAGGTCTTTCGGGCGATGGGCGTAAGCGATGTGCAGCTGGCGCAGGCCTATGTCACCGGCTCGCCGGGAGACTACGCCTATATCCTGTACTATGTCCGCACGGTGGCGGGCGTGCCCGCCGTCCTCTGTACGGAGTCCTTTGCCGGAAGCGAGTCCGGCGTTTCCCTGCCCTGGAATTATGAGCAGATCCGGTTCCTTGTCACGGATGGCGGCATTGCGGAAATGAGCTGGGATTCGCCCACCGTCACGGGCGAGGTCGTAACGGAAAACGCCAGGCTGCTCGCCTGGCAGGAGATCCGCGAGATCGTTGAAACAATCCTGTTTACCATCTATGAACCCAAGACGGAATTTGAAGACGCCGGCAGAAGAATCGGCGTCACGATAGACGATATTCAACTGTCGCTTTTGCGCGTGCGCGAGAACAACGCGCAGGGGCGCAGCGGGTTTTATGTGCCGGCATGGGTGTTTTACGGGGAGGAATATATGGACGATTTCCCGTCCGTCGTTGGCGTGGATAAGCACATCGCCCTCGCGATCAACGCCGTCGACGGCAGCGTCATCGATCTGGCCAAAGGCTATTGATATGATCCTCCGGGAGGGCGCTTCCCGATTTTCGCAGCGCCGGAGCAAGGCCGCCTTGCTCCGGCGTTTTTTCTTTGGAGCCCGCGCCGCCCTCCCGCGAAGGCCCGCCGCCCTCCTGCGCCGCCGGCGATGGAAAAAACTTCCTGTAGGCGGCGCCGCGCCGCAGCATGCATAATGGTAACAGCCCCTGCTGAGGGCTGGAAAGGATGAGGCTTTGTGAAACAACAGAGGAAGCGGAACATCACGCGGCGGACGCTCGAAGCGTTTCGCCTCCACCTGCTGCAGGAGGAGAAGAGCTCCCTGACGGTGGGCAAATACCTACGCGACGCGCGCGCCTTCATGGCGTTTGCCGCCGGCCGGTCCGTGGACAAGGCGCTGGTGGCGGCGTACAAGCAGCGGCTTTTGGAACAGGGGTATGCGGCGCGGTCGGTCAACTCCATGCTCGCCGGGCTGAACAGCCTGTTCGGCTTTCTCGGCTGCCAGGACTGCCGCGTGCGGAACGTGCGCGTGCAGCGCCGGATCTACTGCGCCGAGGAGCGCGAGCTGACCAAGGCGGAATATCTGCGCCTGCTGGAAGCGGCGCGGCGGGACCGGCGGCTGTACCTGCTGCTGGAGACCATCTGCGGCACGGAGATTCGCGTATCGGAACTGGCGTATTTCACGGTCGAAGCGGTGGCGCAGGGCGAGATCGCCGTCCGCTGCAAGAACAAAACGCGCAGCATCCTCATCCCGGGCAGGCTGCGCAAATCGCTGTTGGCCTATGCCAGGCAATCCGGCATCGCGTCAGGCCCCGTGTTCCGCACCCGGAGCGGAAGGGCGATGGACCGCAGCGGCGTCTGGGCGCAGATGAAGGCGCTGTGCGCGCCCGCGCGCGTCAGAAAAACGAAGGTCTTTCCGCACAACCTGCGCAAGCTGTTTGCGCGCACGTTTTACGCGGTCGAAAAGGATATTGCCAAACTGGCCGACATCCTCGGGCACAGCAGCATCGACACCACGCGCATCTACATCATGACCTCCGGCCACGAGCACAGAAGAAAAATCGACCGGCTCGGGCTGGTCGTCTGACGCTGCGACATAATGTTGATTAT
>DVLH01000150.1 GCA_018715585.1 Candidatus Aphodomonas merdavium | reverse complement strand
CTGGGAGAGTAGGAAGTTGCCGGGATCCAAGGGGAGCGGGAGGAACGGAAGTTTTTCCCGCTCCCAAGCATAAGGAAGAACGGGGCGGCGAGCGGAAGCCGGGCGAGCGGGCAGCGAAAGCGAAGCAGAGGCAGGAGCCAAAGCGAGGCAGAAGCGATGTGCGAAGCCGGGGCGTGAACCAAAGCCAAGCGAAGAAGTGGCGGAAGCTGACAAACAGACCGCCAGGCAGAGGCAAACAAGCCGCGCCAAAGCCCCCGAATGATCCTCAGTAGCTCAATGGCAGAGCATTCGGCTGTTAACCGAAGGGTTGTAAGTTCGAGTCTTACCTGAGGAGCCAGACGAAAACCCTTGAAAACATTGCGTTTTCGGGGGTTTTCTTTGTGTATGTGCAACTTATACTCGAAGGGTTGGCGGCGCTTTGTGCAACTTTAGTGCAACTTTGTTTTTGGCGCGATCAGCAAAAACCGATTCTATTTCTACACGGGCGTCGGCGATATGGCTGGCGTTGAGGTGGGTGTAGATGTTCGCCGTAGTACGGTAGTCTCTGTGACCGATGATGCGCATGGCTTTGAGCGGATCCATGCCGGACTCCCAGCATAGCGTCGCGTAGTTGTGACGCAGGTAGGATGGCGTGATGACCGGCTCCCATTCGGCACGCAGGTCGTGGCAGTTTCGCGGGGTCTCGCGCCGGCGTGCCAGACCTATGTCGATCATGCAGCGCAGCCAGACGCACTCGGCGCTGGTCTTGCTCAGCGGCATGCCGGACTTCTTCCCGCGCAGAACAAAAACATTTGGAAGGCTGCGCCTCGGGTGGAGGATCGTGTACAGTTCGGAAGGCACCGGCACATCGCGTTCAGCGGCGAGCGTTTTCAGGGCGCCGATGTGATCGCCCTTCTTGGCGTAGTCGACATCGCGGACGACGTGAACAGTCATCATATTCCAGTCGAAGTCACCCCACATGAGGCCGCGCGCTTCACCGGGGCGCAGGCCGAGGTAGTAAAGGATCGCCAGATAGACGCCGTCCTGTTCGCGACTGCTGTCGTGCAGGAGAGCGTCTATGAGGCCGAGGAGAGAGCCGCTCTCTTCGGGAGTCAAGGCACGCTTGACGGCAGCTTTGCCGGCCTCTGGCATGGTAAGGGTGACCGTGGGGTCTTCTGCGATGATGCGATCACTCTTCGCGGAACCGAAAACGCCGCGCAGGATCGTCATCGCCAAGGTGATCTGCGTATTCGACATTCCCGCGAGCCCGTTGAGCCATGCCTGCAATTCCAGGGCGGTGATGGCACGGAGATTGCGGTCGCCGAAAGCGGGGAGCAGGTGCTTGTTGAACATGGAACGGTAGCCAGCCCTGGAGGAATCCGACAACCGGGGCTCCTTGCGGGTATGGTACCATTCGGGTGCGTAGACGCCAAAGAGCCGGTCGGGGCGCAGAGCGGTGCCAGCGATGTAGTAGGCCCGCGCTTCGCGCTTGGCGTCTTCCAGTTCGGCCATGGTGCGGCCGGAGACCCATTTGTTGATGTCCCTGCCCTGAGCGTCCACGCCGATCTTGATTTTTGTGCGGTAAAGGCCGCTTTTTTGCTTTTTGGGCATGTGGTTTCCTCCGTGCGGCTTGATTTTTGCGCTCCGGGCTGGTAAAATGGGTATAGCAATGCCCGTGATTTGACGGTCGTGGGGTTGCGGAGCCCCGTCGATGTTGCAGCATCGGCGGGGCGTGTTTGTTACTCGCCGTAAATGATGGCTTCTGTGATGGCGTCGATGTATCCTTGTGCTTCTTCATCGCGGCCCCACGCATTTGTGGGAGAGTCCGTTGACAGATCAAACTCTCCGAAATGACCGTATGATTTCCATCCCAGTGCATCCAGTTTTTCAGAAAGCGCGTCCACTTGTTCGTCGAAGCTGGGCGTGGGGGAGGGGGCGGGACCGGCGTCGGAGTTATGGCCATCGGCGAAAAAACTGATCGCAGCAATAAGGATAGCAACGATGACGGTCACGCAGCATATGACGATCAATGTTCGTCGTTTCATAAAAACATCTCCTCTTAGTGAGATATGTCTACGACTGGTGGATAGCAGCAGCGACAGCCGATAAGCGCAGGGCACGGAGGCGCTTCATTGATCAGATATTCCTTTCCATCGCGCGCACGGCAAATTTCGCAGTCTTTTCCGTCTGGTTTGCCGGTTATCCAACGTACTTTTTTGCGCCCCCGGGCTTTATACTGCGGGGCATGCGCATCCATTCCAGCAATGCTCATGAGCAGAAAGAGCAAATGCAGCTCGAACGGCGACCAATCCGACAAGTCGTGTTGGTTTGCGTGTTTGAAAATTTCGCGCAGCACTTTGCCCTTGGGACTACGGAGCATGTTATCACCTTATCTTTTCAAAGATGGCATTTCTGTCACGCTGGGGATGCTTGTTTGGCCGTACCTATGTTTTGCTGCGGTACATCCTCGTATATCCAACCACGATACCGAGTATACGAATTGCGCTGTGCTCGCTAAAGCTGACGTGCATAGGCGGGTATTTCGGGTTGTTACTGACCAGTTGCAGACCGTCCTGCAGATGATAAACACGCTTCAATGTGGCCGAATCGTCCACCAGCACTACGGCCACGCCGCCGTCGTATACGTCGGGCTGCTGCCGAATGTAGATGGTGTCGCCGTCCAAGTAGTCAGGTTCCATGCTGTCGCCTTCGATTTCCAACGCATAGTCGGCCTTCTCGGGTGCATCCACATAGCCTTCATCCCAACCAAGGACGCTGAAGAGGACGCGGCAGAAAGCGCTCGCGGAAATCGTCCTTCCCTTGCCGTTTTTGTCTACCCAACGGATGGCGTTGCCATCGTCCGGGGCACAGGGGCGCACGGCCAGCATGCGCTCTACGGGGTTAAAGAGAAGCTCCACGTACTGGACGCGCCTTGCCTCCAACTGGCCGTCGTGCCCTTCCATCCGATCCAGCCGGCTGACGCAGGTGGAGTTGAAGGTGATGCCGCTCCGGCTCATGCGTACCACAGGCTCAAATGTGTGCGAGAACAT
>DVLH01000149.1 GCA_018715585.1 Candidatus Aphodomonas merdavium | reverse complement strand
GGTTTGCACAATCTGCGGTTACGTTCATGAAGGGGATACGCCTCCCGAGCAGTGCCCGATCTGCAAGGCGCCCGCTTCCAAGTTTAACGAGATGAGCGGCGAAAAGGTCTATGCCGACGAGCACAAGGTTGGCGTCGCCAAGGGGCTGGATCCGCGCGTGGTGGATGGCCTGCGCGAGAACTTCAACGGCGAGTGCAGCGAAGTGGGCATGTACCTGGCCATGAGCCGCCAGGCGGATCGCGAAGGCTACCCCGAGGTTGCCGAGGCGTTCAAGCGCTATGCGCTGGAAGAAGCCGAGCATGCCAGCAAGTTCGCCGAGCTTCTGGGCGAAGTGCTCACCGGCAGCACCAAGAAGAACCTCGAAATGCGCGCCGACGCCGAATATGGCGCCTGCGACGGCAAGAAGAAGCTGGCCGTGCTGGCCAAAGAGCTTGGCTATGACGCCGTGCACGACACCGTCCACGAGATGTGCAAGGACGAAGCCCGCCATGGCCGTGGATTTGACGGCCTGCTCAAGCGCTACTTCGGCTAAGACATATTATCACAAAACAGCGACCATCAGGCCTGCCCGCAGGGGCAGGCCTTTTTGTAGCCTGTACTGCCACAAGCCGGGCGCCAGGCGCTAAAAAGCGCATTGGGAGATTTGGGGCGGATGCATTCATGTTTTCGCGGGTCCGTCGCTGCTGCGGCGCATGCGGCTTGGGAAAACGGCGCGATAGGCCGTGCGTTGCCGATGCGCCGCGCAAGACTCCCATCCTAAACCCGTACCGGGTTTTCTTTTGCATCTGCTTGCGCAAGCGAAAGCGCGGGTTCCTACAAAAAGGGCCCGCCTTGCCGGCACCCGTTCCGGTTTCCCCGTGGCCGGTTTCCCCGTGGCCGGTTTCCCCGTGGCCGGATGCGCTCCGGCCCTTGGCGTCTTGCGGCTATCTTTCGAGGGGATGGCTTCATTTGGGCTTTTTCCCCGGCTGTTTCGGCGCCTTTTTTTTGCTCTGGTTTTCCTCGATGGGGCGGCGCCTCGATTACCATGGGAACGGTTCTTTGCATCGTTTTCTGGGCTGCCCGCAAACAGCATTTGAAAGGGGGCGGCCGTGGATTGCTGCTTCCTTTGCCGTCTCCAAAGCGCTGTCTGCCAATCGCGCGGCAAAGCCCATACGGGTTTGTTCCCAAGCCCCGCGAGCAGGGCGTCCTTCCGGGCTGCAGGAGAAACCCGGCTCCCGGCAGTGGGAATCCGGCAGAGATAGCCGCCTTCCCGCGGCGGCAACGCCGAAGGACGCGCCGCGCGCGTCTCCAAAGAACTTCAGCAACGTGGGTTTTGCGCGAGCCGGGCGGACGGCGACGCGGGAGAGAAGCCTTCCCCCGGCCGGGCGCGGCAGCGCTGTTTTTTTCATTTTCACTTTTTTCTTTGGGAGATTTATGGTATACTAGATTGCGGATTTCAAAAAGGGGGACGAAAGCATGCAATATACCCGTGAAGTGGAAGAAATGATTTGCGTCGCCAAGGGATGCAATCATGGCCCGGCGCCCATCCCCGAGGAGGGCAAGTGGGTTCAGGCGAAGCAGATCGCCGATATTTCCGGATTTACCCATGGCGTCGGCTGGTGCGCGCCGCAGCAAGGCGCCTGCAAACTGTCGCTGAACATTAAAGAAGGCGTCATCCAGGAAGCGCTGGTGGAAACGCTCGGCTGCTCCGGCATGACCCACTCTGCGGCGATGGCCTCCGAGATTTTGCCCGGCAAAACCATCCTGGAAGCGCTTAACACGGACCTTGTTTGCGATGCGATCAACACCGCCATGCGCGAACTGTTCCTGCAAATCGTCTATGGACGCTCCCAGAGTGCATTCTCCGAGGGCGGCTTGCTCGTCGGCGCCGGCCTGGAGGATCTTGGCAAGGGGCTGCGCAGCCAGATCGGCACGATGTATGGCACGCTCAGCAAAGGCCCGCGCTATCTGGAAATGGCGGAAGGATATGTGCTGGAAATCGGCCTGGACAAGAACAACGAGATCATCGGCTATAAATTCGTCAGCCTTGGCAAAATGATGGACGCGATCAAAAAGGGCGTCGATCCCAAGGAAGCGTATGAAAAGAATATCGGCACATACGGCCGCTTCGCGGAAGCTGTCAAAGTGATCGACCCGCGCAAGCAGTAAGGAAGGAGGAGCAAGACATGGTCCGTTTTGAAGGCTACGAAAGAAGGATCGAAAAGATCAACAAGACGCTCCAGGAATATGGCTTCGCCTCCCTGGAAGAAGTGAAAGCGCTGCTCGATTCCAAGGGGATCGAGGTGGAAAAGATCGTGCGCGGCGTGCAGCCCATCGCGTTTGAAAACGCAGTTTGGGCCTATACGCTGGGCGCGGGCATCGCCGTCAAGAAGGGCGCTAAGACCGCCGCGGAAGCCGCCGAGGCGATTGGCCTGGGGCTGCAGGCGTTTTGCGTTCCCGGTTCCGTCGCCGAACAGCGCAGCGTCGGCCTTGGCCATGGCAACCTGGCTGCGATGCTGCTGCGCGAGGAGACGAAGTGCTTCTGCTTCCTCGCTGGGCATGAAAGCTTTGCCGCCGCGGAAGGCGCCATCGGCATTGCCCGCACGGCGAACAAGGTGCGCAAGGAGCCGCTGCGCGTCATCCTCAACGGCCTTGGCAAGGACGCGGCCTATATCATCAGCCGTATTAACGGTTTTACGTATGTCAAAACGCAGATGGACTACTACGCCAATGAAGTTAAGGTCGTGAGCGAGACCGCATTTTCCGACGGCGACAAGGCAAAGGTCCGCTGCTATGGCGTGGACGACGTCAACGAAGGCGTGGCGGTAATGCGCCTGGAAAAGGTGGACGTGTCCATCACGGGCAACAGCACCAACCCCACCCGCTTCCAGCATCCGACGGCCGGCACCTATAAAAAATGGTGCAACGAAAACG
>DVLH01000021.1 GCA_018715585.1 Candidatus Aphodomonas merdavium | reverse complement strand
ATATCCCATCCCGTCACGAGGATATCCGTAGGGTAGAAGTATTGGAGATCTTCCGTCTGATCCGGCCAGCCCAGCGTCGAGAACGGCCACAGCGCCGAAGAGAACCACGTGTCCAGCACGTCTTCGTCCTGATGGACGGGCCCTCCGCAGTGCGGGCATTTTTCCACCGCCTCGCGCGAGACGGTCATCTCGCCGCAGGCGTCGCAGTAGTACGCCGGGATGCGGTGGCCCCACCACAGCTGGCGGCTGATGCACCAATCGCGGATGTTCTCCATCCAGTTCATGTAGTTTTTACTGAAGCGCTCCGGCACGAATTTCGTCTCGCCTTTTTTCACCGCTTCGATGGCCGGTTTGGCCAGCGGCTCCATCTTGACGAACCATTGCTTGGAAACCATCGGCTCCACCGTGGTGTGGCAGCGGTAGCACGTGCCGACCTCGTGGGCGTGCGGCTCGATCTCCTTGAGGTAGCCGCCGGCCTTGAGGTCCTCGACGATAGCTTTGCGCGCCTGCATGGACGTCATGCCGGCATATTTGCCGCAATCGAGCACCTCGGGTTCGTTCACCGTGGCGCGGCCGGAGGCAAAGAGGGCGTCCGCGGCCGCCTTGTCGGCGGGCCCGGTCATATGCCCGTCGTAGGTGAGCACGCGCACGATGGGCAGGTGATGGCGCTGGCCCACCTCAAAGTCGTTGGGGTCGTGCGCGGGCGTGATTTTGACGGCGCCCGTGCCCTTTGTCATATCGGCATGCTCGTCCAGGACGATGGGGATTTCCTTGTTAAGCAGCGGTAGGATGACGTGGCAGCCGTGCAGGTGGGCATAGCGCGGGTCCGCGCCGTTGATGGCCACGGCCGTATCGCCCAGCATCGTCTCCGGGCGCGTGGTGGCCAGCTCGAGCATCTCGCCCGTCTCCTTGACGGGATAGAGCAAATGCCAGAAAAAGCTCTGCTGCTCCTGGTATTCCACCTCTGCGTCGGAAATGGGCGTGTTGCAGCAGGGGCACCAGTTGACCAGGCGGTTGCCGCGGTAGATGAGCCCTTTTTCATAGAGGCGCACAAACGCCTCGCGCACCGCGCGCGAACAGCCTTCGTCCATCGTGAAGCGTTCGCGGCTCCAGTCGCAGCTGGCGCCGAGCCGGCGCAGCTGCCGCACGATCCGGCCGCCGTATTTTTCTTTCCACGCCCATGCCCGCTTGAGGAACCCTTCGCGCCCAAGCTGTTCTTTGGTGACGCCTTCCTTGGCCATCGCTTCGAGGATTTTTACTTCCGTGGCGATGGAGGCATGGTCCGTTCCCGGCAGCCAGAGCGCCGCTTCGCCCTTCATGCGGTGGTAGCGGATGAGCACGTCCTGCATGGTGCCGTCCATGGCGTGGCCCATGTGCAGCTGGCCGGTGATGTTGGGGGGCGGCATGACGATGGTGAAGGGCTTTTTCTCCGGGTCGCGGTGGGCGATGAAATAGCCTTTCTCTTCCCATTCGCGGTACATTTCGCTTTCAAACAGCTGCGGTTTGTATTGCTTTGGCAGTTCGTTCTTCATGGCGGTATCCTTCCTTTTCTGGTTTGATGCCCTCGTGCCGCGCCCCGTGAAAAAAAGAACGCCTCAAGAAAACTTGAGACGAACGGATGTCCGCGGTACCACTCAATTTGCGCATGCGATGCGCCGCTTGCGGGTTCTGACAAACCCTTTGCCTTTACGCAGCGTCACGGGAGGCTCTACTTGCCGCAGCTTTCTGCTCTCCAACTCGGAAGCGACCGGCCACCTGCGCCCTGCCAGCGGCTTGCACCGACCGCCGCTTCTCTGAGGCGAAACGCATAGGCCCTCTTCGTCATCGTCTTTGCGTTTATTGAATTGAAGGCATTATAGCATGCGCGCATTTGCTTGTCAAATCTTTTGCGCGCTTGACAGGCTTGCCGTTTTCTACTACCATGTCCTTGCGCGGGATGCGGGCGGCGGCCCGCTTCCTGCCCAAAGCGAGGAAAGAGGGCTTTTTTACCATGTCGGTTGAAACGGTGAAGGCATATTTGGACGGTTTCGGCCTGGGAGAGCGCGTGCGCGAGTTTGCCGTCTCCAGCGCCACGGTGGAGCTGGCGGCGCAGGCCGTGGGCGTGGAGAGCGCGCGCATTGCAAAGACGCTCTCCTTCCGCGCGGGGGAGGGCTGCCTGCTGATCGTCATGGCGGGCGACCGGCGCGTGGACAACCGCAAGTTTAAGGACCGTTTCGGCATGAAGGCGGTCATGCTCGCGCCGCAGGACGCGCTGCGGCTGACGGGCCACGCGGTGGGAGGCGTGTGCCCCTTTGCGCTGCCGGAGACGGTGCCGGTATATCTGGACGAATCCATGAAGCGCTTTGAAACGGTATTCCCCGCCGCGGGCAGCGCCAACAGCGCCGTGGAAATGACGTGCGAGGAACTTTTTCGCGCCGCCCGCGCCAAGGCGTGGGTGGACGTGGGGAAGGAATAAGCTATGCAGGAAAAACAGGCACAGCAGCGCATTGACGTCATCATTCCCGCCTACAACGCGCATGCGACGCTGCGGCGGGCGCTTTTGAGCGTGGCGGCGCAGTCGGTGGCCGAACAGGTGGACGTGACGGTGGCGGATGACTGCTCGCCAAAGGGCGGGTATGGCGCGATCATCGACGAGTTCCGGCCGTGGCTGTCCGTGCGCGAACTGACGCTGGAGGAGGACATCGGGCCAAGCCTTGCGCGCCAGCGCGCGCTGGATGCGACGGCCAACCCGTTTATCGCCTTTTTGGACGCGGACGACACGCTTGCCGGGCCGGATTCCTTGGCGGAAATGCGCGCGATGCTGCTCGCCGATCCGTCGCTTGCGATGGTGTCCGGCGATTTTTTCTCCGCCGAGGAAAGCACCGGGGGCGACGTTGCGTTCGCCGCGTTCCGCGGGGACATGACGTGGCTGCTGGGCAACCTGTACCGCCGCGCTTTTTTGGAGGAAAACGGCATCCGCTTCATCGCCCCGCGCACCAGCGAGGACTTCGGCTTTAACACCAAAGTGCGCCTCATTGCCGGCAACGCGCGCATTCCGCTCTATCAGCACACGGCCTATTGTTGGCATTTGCTGCAAGAGAGCGCGACGCACGCCGATCCGCTGCGCTTCCTGTATGATAGGAACGCCGAGGATTTTACCGAGACGCTCCTGGATGCGCTGACGCTTGCGCAAAAGCGCGGCGCGCAGCAAAAGGACGTTTTATCCACGGCGATGTACGGGATGATGGATTTTTACCGCCGCTACGCGGAATCGTCCGTGCTGCTGCCGGAGACAGCGGAAAAAAACTTCGCCCAGGGCGTGCGGTTTTACAGGGAGTTTTTTGCGGCCGTGGAGCGTCAAATCGAAAGCAAAACGGTTGATTTGCAGCTGCGCATGCTTGCAACGCGCATGAAGCGAAACGATCTGGCAGCGCTTCAACAGGAGTTTGACGCGTATCTGGCGCGCGTGCGCGCGGCCTGCTAGGAGGAAGAACGATGGAGCGGGGAGAGAAGGCGCGCGCAGCGGTCATCGTTGCCGGATGGGCGCGGGACGGCGGCGCGGCGCTGCGCCGCACGCTTTGCAGCGTGGCAATGCAGTGCGGCGCGGAGGCGGTGGAAACCATCCTGGTTGCGCCGCGGCAAGCCTGGGCGTTGGGAGCGCTTGCCGGGGCAAGCTGCGCTGCGGCGGAGGATGCGGACGGCGTATGCGCGGCCTGGATGCTGGGCGCGCGCCGGAGCGAAGCACCGTATGCGCTGCTGCTTAGGGAGGGCGACGCGCTGTTTGACGCCTATTCGCTTTGGCGGCTGCTGCGCCCCACGCGGGAGACGCCCGGGCCGGACGCCGTCTTTGGCAGCCTGGACGAGCCGCAGGCGTTCCTGGCGCCGCAGGGAAAGCTCTGGCGGCGGCAGGCCGTGCTGGACGCCGGCGCGAAGGAGGAAACGGCGCTTGCGGCGCTTTGTTTCGTAGGAGCGGAAACACAGGCGCAGGCGGGAACGCCCGTGTGCGCGTGCGCAATCCCCGGCGGCCTGCCGCAGCATGCGGCAGTTGCGCTGGAGGAGGCGGGCGCGCCCCCGCAGCGCTGCGCGCTGTGGGCCGAGCAATGCCTGGCGTCGCTGTATGTGGCGTACGTGCGCGCGGGGGCGTGCGGCGGGGCGGCGGAGGAAGCCCGCCGCCGCTGCGAGGCGTTCTACCGCGGCGTTTCCTCCCGCTTTGAAGCGTTCCTGCCGCCGGAAGCGCTCTTTGCTTCCTATTCGGCCGCGATGGAAGCGGCGATGCGCGCCGATCCGCAGGGGGTTTTCCCGGTGGAACCCTACCCGCTGTTTGTAGATCTGCTGCGCGCACAGGCGCAAAGCTGATTGAAAGTCGCAGGCGGGTGTGCTATAATTATACGAACACAAATTCGTATTTGCCGTCCCATGCGGCAAAAGAACGGACAAAAACAACGGAGGCGGAACATTGCGGCGGACGGTGGGCGTAGTCTCGTTGGGCTGCGCAAAAAATCGCATCGATACGGAACAAATGCTGGGCCTTCTGCGCGCGGGCGGATGGGAAATTACGGCCGACCCTGCGCAGGCGGAGGCGATCATCGTCAACACCTGCGGCTTTATCGATCCTGCCAAGCAGGAGAGCATCGATACGCTGCTGGAGATGGCGCAATACAAAAAAAGCGGGCGCTGCCGCGTGCTGGCGGCCACGGGCTGCCTGGTGCAGCGCTATGCGGCTGAGCTGCGGGAGCAGATGCCGGAGGTCGATTTGCTCATGGGCGTGTCGGACTATCCGCAGATCTGTTCCCTTTTATCGCGCGCCTTTTTGGGGGAACGGCCGGTCGCCGTCGGTTGTTCGCGCGATGTGTTTGAAGCGCCGCGCGTGCTGACGACGGCGCCCTTTTCCGCGTTTGTGCGCACGGGGGACGGCTGTGACAACCGCTGCGCCTATTGCGCCATCCCGCTTATCCGCGGGGGATACCGCTCGCGGCCGTATGAGCGCGTGCTGGCGGAGGCGCGGGAGCTTTCGCAGCGCGGCGTCCGGGAGATTACCTACATCGCGCAGGATACCACGCGCTTTGGGGACGATCTGCCGCAGGGCAATCTGGCCACGCTGCTGCGCGATACGGCGCGGCTGGAGGGCGTGCACTGGGTGCGCGCGCTGTATTGCTATCCCACCCGCGTGGATGATGCGCTGTTGGACGCGCTCTGCGGCGACGAGAAAATTTGTGCCTATCTGGACTTGCCCTTGCAGCACATCGACGGTCGGATTTTGCGGCGGATGAACCGCAAGGGCACGCCAGAGGAGATCCGCGCGCTGATCGGCCGGGTGCGCTCGCGCGGCATTACGCTGCGCACGACGATGATCGTGGGCTTCCCGGGCGAGACGGAGGACGATTTCCGCCGCCTGCTCGATTTTGTGGCGGAGACGCGCTTTGACAGGCTGGGCGCGTTCGTCTATTCCGCCGAGGAAGGGACGCCCGCCGCGCAGATGGAGGACCAGGTGCCGCAGGAGGTGGCGCAGGAGCGGCTGGACAGGCTGATGACGCTCCAGCAGGGCATCTCGCTGTCGTTGAACCGCGCGCGCGTTGGCAGCGTGTGCGAGGCGCTCTTGGAAGGCCGGGACGAAAGCGGCCGGTGGCTTGCGCGCACGCGCCAGGAAGCGCCCGAGGGCGACGGCCGCGTTATTCTGACGCCGGACGCGTCGCACCGGGCGGGCGAGTTTGTGAAAGCGCGCATTACGGGCGCGGACACGTACGATTTGACGGGGGAAATCCTATGAAAAAATTGCCGATGAACCTTCCCAACCGGTTGACGCTGGCGCGTATCGCGATGATCCCCGTTTATTTCCTGTTGTTGCTGGGCGGCCCGGTGCTGCGCATAGCGGCGGCGCTGGTGTTCGCTGCGGCCAGCATCACCGACTACTTTGACGGCAAAATTGCCCGCGAGCAGCATATCGTTACCGACTTTGGCAAGTTTATGGACCCCATTGCCGACAAACTGCTGGTGCTTTTGCCGTTCATCTATTTTGTCGCGCTGGAATCGCCATGGGAGTGGAACGTGCTGCCCGTGCTGGTGATGGTGGCGCGCGAGATGGTCGTATCGGGCTTCCGGCTGGTGGCGGCTTCGCGCGGCAGCGTCATCGCGGCGGACCAATCGGGCAAGATCAAGACGGGCGTGCAGATGGGCACGGCCATCGGCCTGACGCTTGCGCCGGCGCTTGCGCCGCTGTTGCCGCCGATTACGGCGCTGTGCTGGATTTTCACGTGGATTTGCGGCGCGCTGAGCGCCTATTCGGGCGCGGAGCTGCTCATCAAAAATTGGAAGATCCTGCTGGTGGAAGAGGAATGAAAAAGCCAACGGCGGCGGAGGAAAGAAAATGATTGCAGAAATTGTGGCCGTGGGGACGGAGCTGCTCATGGGCCAAGTGCTCAACACGGACGCGCAGTTTATCGCGCGGCGGCTGAGCGAGGCAGGCATTACGCTGCACCGGCAGATCGTCGTGGGCGATAATCCGGAGCGCATCCGCCAGGCGGTGCGTGACGCCATTGCCCGCGCGGACATCGTTATCACGACCGGCGGCCTGGGGCCCACGGCGGACGATATCACCAAACAGGCGTGCGCGCAGGCGCTGGGCCTTGCGATGGAGCGCAGGCCGGAAGCGGAGGCGATGGTGCGCGCCTGGTTTGCAAAAAACGGCCGGGAAATGACCGAAAACAACCTGCGCCAGGCTGACTTTGCCAAGGGCGCGCGCATCCTGCCCAATGCGAACGGGACGGCGCCCGCCTGCATCGTCGAAAAGGACGGCAAGGCCGTCGTCAACCTGCCCGGGCCGCCCAACGAGCTTACGGGCATTTTTGACAGCTCGGTCATGCCCTATCTGGCGGAGCGCAGCGGGGCGGTCATCGTCTCGCGCTACCTGCGCATTTTCGGCATGGGCGAATCCAGCGTGGCCAGCCGCCTGCAAGATCTGATGGAGACGTGCGAAAACCCGTCCGTTGCGCCCTACTGCTCCACGGGAGAGGTGCAGCTGCGGCTGACGGCGCGCTGCAAGACGCGGGAGGAGGCCGATGCGCTGCTGGACCCCCTGGAAAGGGAGATCCGCGCGCGCCTGGGAAACGTCATTTACGCCGTGACGCAGGATTCGCAGTTTCATATGGAGCACGCGCTCGTGTGCGCGCTGCGGCAAAGCGGGAAAACGCTTTCCACGGCAGAGAGCTGCACCGGCGGCATGATTTCCTCACGCATCGTCAACGTTACCGGGGCGTCGGATGTGTTTTTACAGGGGTTTGTCACCTATGCCAACGAGGCGAAGGTCCGCGCGCTGGGCGTTCGGGAAGAGACGCTGGCGGCTTACGGCGCCGTCAGCCGCGAGACGGCGCTGGAGATGGCTGAAGGCGCGCGCCGGGCGGCGGGGACGGATTTCGCCGTTTCCGTCACGGGCGTGGCGGGGCCGGGCGGAGGCACGCCGGAGAAGCCGGTGGGCCTTGTATGGCTGGGACTGGCCTCGCAGGCGGGCGCATGGGCAAAGGCGCTACATTTGACGGGCAGCCGCGAGCGCATCCGCACGCTGGCCGCGCTGCACGCGATGCACTGGGCTTTGGAAGCGTGCAGGGAAGAGAACGCGGGAGAATAAAACCGGAAGGGGTATGCATCCATGGCAAAAGGCGATAAGAATTCCAAAACGCTCAATGTTTCGATGGATAGGGACGAGCGGCAAAAGGCGCTGGATGTGGCGCTGTCCGGCATTGAAAAGGCGTACGGCAAAGGTACGATTATGAAGCTGGGCGAAAAGACGGCCGTGCAGGTGGACGTGATCCCCACGGGCTGTTTAAACCTGGATGTGGCGCTGGGCGTGGGCGGGCTGCCGCGCGGGCGCATCATTGAAATCTACGGGCCGGAATCTTCGGGCAAGACGACGCTGGCGCTGCATGCCGTGGCCGAGGCGCAAAAGCTGGACGGCATGGCCGCGTTTATTGACGCGGAGCATGCGCTGGATCCCATCTATGCCAAGAACCTGGGCGTGGACATTGACAACCTTTATATCTCCCAGCCGGACAACGGCGAGCAGGCGCTGGAAATTTGCGAGGCGCTCGTGCGCTCGGGTGCGATCGACATCGTCATCGTCGACTCGGTGGCGGCGCTGGTTCCCAAGAGCGAAATCGACGGGGAGATGGGAGAGAGCTTTGTGGGCGTGCAGGCGCGGCTGATGAGCCAGGCGCTGCGCAAGCTCGCCGGCGTCGTGCACAAGACGAACTGCATGGTGATCTTCATCAACCAGCTGCGCGAGAAGATCGGCGTCATGTACGGCAACCCGGAGACGACGACAGGGGGCCGCGCGCTGAAGTTTTACGCGTCCGTCCGCCTGGATGTGCGCCGCGGCGAACCCATCAAGGACGGCACGCAGATTCTGGGCAACCGCACCAAGATCAAGGTGGTCAAAAACAAGGTCGCTCCGCCTTTCCGCACGGCCGAGTGCGACATCCTCTACGGCGAAGGCATCTCGCGCGAGAGCAGCCTGCTGGACTTGGCCGTGGAGCAGGACGTTATCCACAAGAGCGGCGCATGGTTCAGCTACGGCGATCAGCGCATCGGCCAGGGCCGCGACGCGGTCCGGCGCTATATGAAAGAAAACCCGGAGTTTTACGACGAGATCGACCGGCAAATGCGCGCCATTTATTTCAGTGACGGCAAGGCGGCTGCGGCAACCGGCGAAGGCTTTGACGTGGAGGAAGAAATCTAAACCAAACGGAAAAACTCCACGCCGCCCGCTCGACCGGCAGGGAAAAACATGCTATAATTGCATAAGAATGGAACGAAGTGCATAGGAGGCTGGATAACCTATGGAGGGCAAACAACCGGGGTTGTATCGGGATCCGTTTGAAACCGCACCGCGCGGCCCGCTTGGCATCATTGCCATGCCCGGCTGCGAAATGCTGGGCGAGCGCGTGAACGCATATCTGATGCGCTGGCGCGACCTGAAGGAAAACAAGGACGTCGAGCTTTATACAAGCCCCGGATACGAGCGCGAATCGTTTTTGCTGGGCGTATCCTGCCCGCGCTTTGGTACGGGCGAGGGCAAAGGGCTTTTGCGCGGCAGCGTGCGCGGCTATGATATCTACATCATCTCTGACGTGACGGCTTACCAGGTGGAATATACGATGTACGGCCGCAGCGTTCCGATGTCCCCCGACGACCACTACCAGGACCTCAAGCGCATCATCTCCGCCATCCGCGGCAAGGCGCAGCACATCAACGTCATCATGCCCTTCCTCTATGAAAGCCGCCAGCACCGGCGCACCGGCCGCGAGTCGATGGACTGCGCCATGGCGCTGCAGGAGCTCTACAACATGGGCGTTTCCAACATCATCACCTTCGACGCCCATGACCCGCGCGTGCAAAACGCCATCCCGCTGATGGGGTTTGAGTCGGTCAACCCGTACTACCAGGTGCTCAAGGCGCTCCTGCGCTCCATTTCGGATCTGCGCCTGGATAAGGACCATATGACGATTATCTCCCCGGACGAAGGCGCGATCAGCCGCAACATCTTCTACAGCACCGTGTTGGGGCTGGATTTGGGCATGTTCTATAAACGGCGCGACTATTCCCGCGTCGTCAACGGCCGCAACCCCATCATCGCCCATGAATACCTGGGCGACGACGTGGCGGGCAAGGATATCCTCGTCTCGGATGACATCATCGCTACCGGCGAATCCATCCTCGATTTGGCGCGCGAGCTGAAAAGCCGCAAGGCCAACCGCATTTTCATCGCCGGCACGTTCTGCTTTTTTACAAACGGCATGGACGCTTTCCAAAAGGCGTATGACGAGGGCGCGTTCTGCAGGGTGCTTGGCTGCAATTTGAACTTCCTGCCGCAGGGGCTGCGCGAGCGCGAGTGGTTTATCGAGGTGGACATGTCCAAATATATCTCCTACATCATCGCCACGCTCAACCATGACCACAGCCTGCATGCGCTGCTCAACCCGATGGACCGCATCAAGCGGCTGCTCAGCAACTATCACGCCATGCAGGTGGAATCGGGAATTATCCCGGGGCCGTGACGCATTGGCCGGAAAGGAACAAACTGGCGGCGGGGCGCAAAGCCCGCCGCCTTTTGCGCGCAAAAGCCGCGCGCCGTTTTGCCGCCGCCGCGCTTGACGCGCGCCTTTTTCGGGGAATATAATACAGCACGAAAAAGCATCGGGAGGTTTGCCATGAAACGCATTGTGTTCACGGGCGGCGGAACGGCCGGCCACGTCACGCCCAACCTTGCGCTGATCCCGCACTTTTTGCAGGCGGGCTGGGATGTGCATTACATCGGCACGGCAGACGGCATGGAGCGCGGGCTCGTCGAGGCGGTGGACGGTGTGAAGTACCATACGATTCATTCCGGCAAGCTGCGCCGTTATTTTGACCTGAAGAATTTTTCCGATCCTTTCCGCGTGCTCTGGGGAGCGGGGGAAGCTGCCGCGCTCATGCGCAAGCTGCGGCCGAACGTGCTGTTCTCCAAGGGCGGGTTCGTATCCGTGCCTGTGGTGTACGGCGCGTGGCTGCACAGGGTCCCGGCCGTTTTGCATGAAAGCGACATCACGCCGGGGCTTGCCAACAAGCTGACCGCGCCGATGGCCAAGGTGGTCTGCACCACGTTCCCGGAGGCGGCAAAGCTGCTGGGCGAGAAGGCGGTGTATACGGGGACGCCGCTGCGCGCGTCGCTGTTTGGCGGCAAGCGCGAGCGGGGGCTTGCGTTCCTCGGGTTTGACGGCAAAAAGCCGGTGCTGACGATGATGGGCGGCTCCTCCGGCGCGGCGAGCGTCAACAAGGCGCTGCGCGAGGCGCTGGATGCGCTGCTGCCGCGCTTTGACGTAGCGCATATCTGCGGCAAAGGCAACCTGGACGCGTCGCTTGCGGGAAAGCGCGGCTATGTGCAAAAGGAATACGTCTCCGACGAGCTGCCGGACCTGTTCGCCGCGACGGACTGCATGCTCTCGCGTGCCGGGGCAAACGCGCTGAGCGAGATCCTGGCGCTGAAAAAGCCCGCGCTGCTCGTGCCGTATCCAAAGGGCGCAAGCCGCGGCGACCAAATTTTAAACGCCGCTTCGTTCCAAAAGCGCGGCTTTTCGCGCGTGCTGCCGCAGGAAGAGATGACGCCGCAATCGCTGACGGAGGCGCTGTTCGCCCTCTATGACGGGCGAGAGGCATGCCGCCGCGCGATGGAGGCAGAGCCGCTTCATGACGGCACGGCGAAGGTGATCGAGATCATCGAAAAGACGGCCAAATAAACCGGCGGGCGCAGGGCTACAATACCGGGCCCTGCGCCCTTTTGCGCAGCGCGTTGGCCGCCTGCGCAGCGTTCATCCCCCGCGCGTTGAGCAGCAGCGCGCCGCCGGGGCCGGGCCGCGCCCGCAGCGCCGCGTGCGCGCTTGCCGCAAAGAGCACGGCGTCCGCTTCGCCGCCGTCCTCCAGCGCGGCCGTTTCAAATCCCAGCGCGGAAAGCTCCGCCGCAAGCGGCGCAAGCCCGCGCTCATAGAGTACGCGCATGTTTCATCCCTCCCTGTTTAGCTTGCCCGCGCCGTGCGCGCTTTAACCGTCCGCCGGAAACGAGGTGTACCGATGACGACCGTGGTGATTTTGCCGCATCCCGGGGAAAACGCCGTCTTTTTTGAGGCGGCGCGCAAGCTGTTTCTCAGCGAGCTTTCGCTGTGCGCCGCACGCTTGGACGCGCCTGGCGAAAACGTGCGGGAGTGTATGCTCGGCGGCGTAAAGTATTATGCCGTGGACATGCCCCGGGCGCCGCTTGAGGCAGACCTTCTGTGCCTTTCCCGCCTGTCCGGGGCGTATGCGCTCTATTGCCTGGAAGGCGAGCTGCTGCGCCCGCTGCCGCTGTTGCGCCGCCGCGCCTTCGGGGAGGATTTGAGCGCCATTTTAAAATACTCCGGCAAAACAAACGCGCTCTTTACGCGATGGATGCTGCAGATGGCGGCGCTGTCGCTGCGGGAAGAGAGCGAGCCGCTGCGCGTACTGGACCCCGTCGCGGGCCGCGGGACGACGCTGTTTGAGGCGGCGATGCTCGGCTGGGAAGCGGCGGGCGTGGAGCTGCTGCGCGTCCCTGCACACGATACTGCCGTTTATTTCAGGAAATATTTGCAGCAGGAGCGCTGGAAACATACGCTCCGGGAGGAGAAGCGCTTTGGCGCGCCTACATGGGATTTCCGCTTTGCGCGGGAGAAGGAAGCGCTGGCGCAGCGCCCGGGCCGGCTGACGGTTGTCTGCGGCGACAGCGCGCAGGCGCCCCGTTATTTCGGCAAGGGCCGCTTTGATATCGTGCTGGGCGATTTGCCCTACGGCGTGCAGCATGGCAGCGTGGCGGGCGGCGCCGCGCGGGAGCGCACGCCGCGCGCGCTGCTGGGCGCGTGCCTGCCGGCATGGCGTGAATGCCTGCGCCCGGGCGGCGTGCTGGCGCTGAGCTGGAACGCGCCGACGCTGGCGCGCGAGGCGATGGAAGCGCTGCTGCGCGGGGCGGGGTTTTCGCCGCTGGACTCGCCGCCGTACCGGGACTTGGCCCACCGCGTGGACGCATCCATCCTGCGCGATGCTGTTTTTTGCGTCCGTGCCTGAAATTGCTCGTTTGACGCGCTTTGCGGCGGGTGGTATACTGAAACGAAAGGCTTATGGCATCCTGCTGGAACAAAAACGCGCTCTGGCGGCGCGAGAACAAAACGGAGGCACGCGGAGATGAACGAAAGAATTGATCGCGCTGTGGAAGCCCTGCGCCCGCAGGTGACGGAATTGCTGTGCAAATGGATTCGTATCCCCAGCGAGAAGCAGGACGCGCAGGAGGGGGCGCCCTTTGGCGCGCCGCTGAAGGAGATGCTGGAGACGGCGCTGGCCGATGCGGCGGCGCTCGGGTTCCGCACGCGCAGCTTTGACGGCTATGCAGGCGACGCCGAGATGGGCGAGGCGGGCGAAGTGATGGGCATCGTGGCGCATCTGGACGTGGTCCCGGCCGGCGACGGCTGGAAGCACGATCCTTTCGGCGCGCAGCTGGAGGACGGCGTCGTGTACGGCCGCGGAACGACGGACGACAAGGGCCCGGCGCTGGCGGGGCTGATGGCGATGAAGGCCGTGCAGGATGCGGGCGTCCCGCTCAAGCGGCGCGTGCGGCTGATCCTGGGGTGCGACGAGGAATGCGGCATGGAGGACATGGCGTATTACCGCCAGCACGCGGACCTGCCCGCGTTTGGTTTTTCGCCGGATGCGGACTATCCCGTCATCAACACGGAAAAGGGCATCTGCACCATCGGGCTGAGCGCGGAGCTGCCCGGCGAGGCAGGCGCGGAATACCCGGTCTATTCCGTCGAGGCGGGCGAGCGGCATAACGTGGTGCCCGGCATGGCGTATGCGCAGATCGGCTGCGAGGATTTGCAGGCGCTGCAGGAAAAAATCACCGCGACAGGATATGACGTTACGATAGAGCCCTGTGCGCCCGGGCGTGTGCGCCTTGTTTCCAAAGGCGTGACGGGCCATGCGGCGTTCCCGTATCATGCGAAAAACGCGGCGGGCCAGCTGCTGCTGTGCCTGAAGGAAATCGGCGCGGGCGGCGGCAGCCGTGCCGTCATCGAACGGCTGGCCGAGACGATTGGCATGACGTATGACGGCGCCGGGCTGGGCATCGACGTCAGAGATACGGTTTCCGGCGAATTGACGATGAACCTGGGCGTTTTGCGCATCAACGGGCAAAGCGCCAGCGCCGCGCTGGATATCCGCTATCCCGTGCTGGCCAGTGCGCAGCAGATCTGCAAGATGATCGGCATGCGCCTTGCGGAGGCGGGGCTGCACGCAGAGCTGCTAAACGACAGCGAACCGCTGCACGTGCCTGCGGATTCGTTCATCGTGCGGGAGCTGCTGGATGTCTACCACCGCGTGACGGGCAAGGAGAGCTATCCTATCGCCATCGGCGGTGGCACATATTCGCGCCAGCTGGTGAACACGGTGGCGTTCGGCTGCAACTTCCCGGGCGAGACGGATCTGGCCCACCAGGCGGAGGAGAATATCTCCGTTGACAAAATGATGCTCAACATCCGCATCTTTGCGCACGCAATTGCGGCGCTGGCAGGAAAATGATTCAGATTTACTTTTGCAAAAAGAATTTCCAGGTGCAAAAGGCGGAGCGCTTTTTTAAGGAACGGCGCGTGCCGGTGCAACTGGTGGACCTCGGCCGCGCGCGCCTGGGGCGGCGCGAGCTGGAGGCCGTCAAGGCGCGCGTGGGGTTGGATGCGCTTGTAGACCGCGAGGGCGCGGCGTGGAAGGAATGCCCCGCGCGCTTTGCGGCGGGGGAGGAAGCCGTTTTTAACGCGCTGCTGGAGGATCCCCGAAGGCTGGTGCTGCCAATCGTCAGAAACGGCAAGGAGGCGACGGTGGGCTACCGGCCGGAGGAGTGGGAGAGATGGCTATGAGGCGAAAACTGCTTGCGCTGCTTGTGGCGCTGGCGTTGGTTTTGACGGTGGCGGTGGCTGCTGGGGAAGAGACGGACGAGGCCCAGGCGCTGTTGGAGCAGGCGTATGCATCGCAGGAGCTGTCCGAGGCTGTTTCGCTGGCACGGCAGGCGGCCGAGTGCGCGCAGGACGGCGATTTATCGCTCGTTTTCGACGCTTTTTGCCTGATGGCCTATGCCGATGCCGAAGGACAGTATGCGGACGCGCTTTTCAGCGTGCTGCAAATGCTGCTCGATGGCGCGCAGGACGCGCAGAGCATGGTCTTTTTGCAGTGCGTCGAGGTGATGGCGGAAGCGGGACGGTCGCTGGAGATGGTGCCGCTGGCGCGGGAGATGTACGCACAGGCGCCAGAGGATGCGACGCTTACAGCCGCACTGGCGGAGGCGCTGTACTATGGCGGAGAAAGCGACGAGGCGCTTTCGATGCTGGAAGGCGCGCAGGATCTGCAGCTGTGCATGCTGCGGGGCGCGTTTTTTGTGGGGCTGTGCCGCTATGATGAGGCGATTGGCGTTTACCAAGAAGCTGCGCAGGCGTGGCCGGAGAATCTCGGCCCGGTGTATGGGCTCTATACGGCGTACCTGTGCGGCGGCGAGTTTGAAAGCGCTGTCCGCACCATCGACAAGCTTCTCTTTGGCGGCGCAGGGGATGACATGTGGCTCGAGCGGGCTGACATCCGCTACCGCAGGCTGTATCAGCCGTCGCAGGCCTTGGACGAGGTGGACGCGCTTTTGCGCTATGATCCGGACTGGACGCAGGCGCGCCTGCTCCGCATGGATGTGCTGATCATGCTGGAGCGTTATGACGATGCGCTCGCGGAGGTGGAGCGCGCCAGCGAAGGCGACGCCGAGCGCGAAGCGCTGTTCCGGGCGATCATCGCGGTCAATCAATCGGATTGGGAGACAGCACGGCAGTCGCTTTCGCAAATCGGAGAAGAATCGCCGTACTATGCTTTGGCGCGCTTATATGAGGCGTGCGTGTGCATGCAGGGATACGGTGAGCTGGAAGCGGCATACGATGCGCTGGCACAAGGGTTTGCGGCAGGAGCGCTGACGAGCTCCTTTGGCGAAGCGATGCGCTATCTGGGCGAATATTCCATGCAAACAGGCCAGCTGGAACAGGCTGCGCGCGCGTTTGCCGCCTATGCACTGGCATATGAATTGGAAGAACCGGACGGCTTATATCTATTGGGCGTGGCCTGCTATACAGCGGGACGGCTGGACGATGTCGTGGCGGCGGTGGAAGAGCTTGAACGGCAGTATCCCGGCTACTACGAGACGCTGTCGCTGTCCATGACGCTGCATGCAACGGTGGGCGAAGACGAGCAGGCGCTTGCCTGCTGCGAGGAGATTTGCGAGAAGTTCCCCTTCCTCGCCGGCGATTTTGCGATGGACCGTGCCGTTTTAACCGCCGCGGTGGGCGATGCGCAGCAGGCGCTCGCCATGGCACAAGATGCGCTGGAAACGGCGCAGGGCAACCTGCAGGCGATGGCTGCCTATGCTTATTTGCTCGCTTCTACGGGCGATGCGGCCGGCGCGCAGGAGGCGCTTAGCGGCTGTGAGGCGCTGCTGGAAGGGGTGACGGGCCTGGCGGCGCAGAATGGGCGTATCGCGCTGGAAAAAGTGCGCGCCAAGATCTGCCTGCTTGCGGGCGATACGGCGGGCTGCTTTGCTGCGCTGGAGGCGGCCAAAGTGGCCGGCTGGAACGCGCGGGAGGTTTTGCTTTGGGAGGAAAGCGCGCAGATTTCGGATCTGCCCGAGTTTGCGCGGCTGTTGGAAGGGGCGGACGGCGAAGGCGCGTGGAACGTCCAGCTGATGCCGGAGCTGCCTGCGGTGGAAGAATAAAAGGAGGATAGCGCGCGTGAACAGAGGCGGAAAAGGGATTGCCATGCTGCTGGCGCTGTCGTTGCTGGTGCTGCCCTGTGCGGCGCTGGCGCAGAGCTACAGCTTCCCGTCGGCGGGCGTGTTTGTCGAAATGCAGCCGGATTGGACGTTGCTTTGCCCCCAAACGTTGGGGGAAGAGGAGGAACTGCTGGCGCGCCTGGGGGCGGATGCGGACGTGCTGCGCGCGGACTGGGCCGCGGAGGGCACCGTGTTTGAAATTTTCCTGCCCGGCAGCGTGCAGGTGCGGCTCAACTGCGTAGAAAGCGCGCTGGCGCAGGAGGTCTCCGAGGCCGCGCTGATGACGCAGGCGCAGCGCGATGCGTTTCTTGCCTCCTACGACCACGCGCCGTATGAGAACGTGGCCTATAGCGAACAAGCGACGGAGTGGCTGCGCGTGGACTGGGCCGTGGAGGCGGACGGTACTGCTGTCGGGTTTTCGTGGCTTGTCAGCGTCCGCCAGGGCGCGCTGTATTGCCTGTCGGCAAGCGGCGTGGACGCCGGGGCGGATGCGCTGGCGGATGCAAACATCGAAGTGCTTGGCGCGCTTTCTTTCCTGGGGAACCGCGTGACGCTTGCGGGCGAGACGGAGGAGGAGAGCGTGACGCTTCCGCAGCCGGTTGAGGACGACGGCGTGGTCACACCCGTTATGCTGCCCGGCTTTGACGGCATTTCCTTGGAGGACAGCTATACGCTTTCCATCCAGACGCTTCCGGGCGCGGAGCTGACGCTGAAAACGCCTACGGATTCGCTGCGCGCCACGGCAGGCGAAGGCGGCTCCCACGCCTTCACGCTCAGCACCAAGCAGACGAAGGTGTACGCCTATACGCTTACCGTGCAGGCGGAAGGCCGCGAGCCGACCACGATGGAAATCGAAATCCGCCGCGAGTTGACGGGCGAGGAGCAGGCGAAGGCATATCAGGCCGGCGCACAGGCGCTGGATACGGCGCTGTATGAAAAGATCTGCGCCAGCCCGGACGCCTATCAGGGCCAGGCGCTTTCGCTGCGGGGTAAAGTGTTTTCGATGCGCGATGTGAACGGGCTGCCCTGTGCGCTCGTCTATAGCTCCAACCCGGGCACGGGCGTGTGGCGCAATCCGTTCTGGGTGCTGTTGCAGACGGCATCCCAGGTGGAACTGGAAAAGGTATACAATATCTACGGCGACGTCCGGGGCGATGCGTTGCCGGTGGAAGGAGAGGAAGCGCTCGCACCTGTAATCGTCGCATATTTCGTGAACTGACCGAACGCATCATGGAGGAAATGCATGAAACACGCCGCTGTGCTTTGCTGCCTTTTTGCTTTACTTTGTGCGATTGCACCGCCGGCCGCGGCGGATGTGGCGTTTGAACCCTTCCCGCTGGAGGAAGTTGGTGTGACGGCTATGTTTCCCGAGGGCTGGACGGTCGTCACGCCGCAGACGACGGCGGAAAATATGCGCTGGTTTGATGAGCCCAGCGCGGAAATTGCCGCCAACAACCTGCTTTCGGCAGGCGTGCTGGCCATCGCCTTTTCGCCCGAGGGAGATGAGACGCTGCGCATCATGATGTCTGAGGACGATGAATCTGCCCTTTACTATGATATCTCGCGCTATACGTCCCAAATGCGCTCCGATATCCGTTCGGATTTTCTCGACCAGGACGCCTGGTCGTTGACGGGCTACCGCTTTACGCAGGGAGAATGGACGAACCGCGAAGGGGAAGGATATCTGCTGTGGCTGACGTATTCGCTGCGTTACGGGGAGGAGACCGTGGCGCGTGGCCAGTGGGCGTTTACCGTGCGCGGTGGCAAGCGCTTCATGTTGGAATACCGCAGCGCGGAAAAGATGACCGACGAGGCGCAGTCGATGTTTAAAAGCTTCGTGCGCAGCACGGTGTTCCCTGCGGCGGAGGAATCGGAAATGCCGCTTTTGCCCGTGGGGTTGACGACGAGCGCGTCCTTGCCGGAGGAGACGAACAAGGCGAGCAACGTCATCCGCGGTACGACGGAAAAGCAGGCGACCGTCTCCGCATCGCTCATCGACGCGGATGGGAACGAGATCGAAGCGGGCAGCACTACGGCGGATAACTCCGGCTCGTTCAAGCTGACGCTGACGCTGCCGGGCGAGGGGGAATGGCAGCTGCGGCTCGTCGCCTCCAAGGAGGGGTATGCCCAAAGCGCGCTGACGGGATGGATTACGTGCGACTACGATTGGATCCCCGTCAACTTTACCTCCTACCTCAGCGGCGATGTATACGACACCACGCTCAAGATTTCCGGCAAAACGCTTGCCAGCGTCAAAATCCAATGCATCGAAGGGGAGACGAACAAGACCGCGTATTCCGATTCCAGCGGCAATTTTTCCTTTACGCTGGACAAGGGCATCACGGGGGAGCGCACGGTCGTGCTTGCGATGAGCAAAAAAGGATGCAGTGAGCGGCGCTTTGTCATCACGTTTAACCGCTGTTGGGAGGAGGGCGAGTACGCAAAATACCTCGATGGCCAGGTGCAATCCCTCTCCTATGCCAACCTTGCCGAAAAAGGCGACCGCTATGTGGGGCGCATCATCCAATACGACGGCGTTGTGCAGGAGGTTTCGTCAAGCGGCGAGCGGTGGTATGTGCAGATTGCCCGCGACGGGGATTTGAGCATGCAGTTTATTGCCGTGCGCGACGGGGAACCCGTGACGCTGCGCGAAGGCGATGCGGTGACGGTTTACTGCGAGGTGACGGGCGAAAGCTACAGCTTCCCTTACCTCGCCGAGGACGGCGAGGAGGCGTTGGCAGAGCTGCCCTCCGTGCTGCTGCTTCTTTATGAGATGGCAGAAACTGAACAGTGACGGTAGCTGTGCCAGCGGCAAACGCCTTTACATTTGCAGCGCTTTTTGGTATACTCTTTTCAAATCGGTTTACCTATAACAACTCTGAGGAGGTGCCGTCATGCCCCTTGTGAACTCCCGTGAAATGTTTAAAAAAGCGTACGAAGGCGGCTACGCCATCGGCGCGTTCAACGTCAATAACATGGAAATTATCCAGGCGATCACCGAGGCAGCCAAAGAGGAAAACGCGCCGTTGATTTTGCAGGTTAGCGCAGGCGCGCGCAAATACGCCAAGCATGTCTACCTCATGAAGCTCATCGAGGCCGCCGTGGAGGATACGGACCTGCCCATCGTCGTGCACCTGGACCACGGCGCCGATTTCGACATCTGCAAAAGCTGCATCGACGGCGGCTTTACGTCCGTGATGATCGACGGTTCGCACTATTCCTTTGAAGAGAACATTGCGCTCACCCGCAAGGTGGTCGATTACGCGCACCGCTTCAACGTCACCGTCGAAGGCGAGCTGGGCCGCCTGGCCGGCGTGGAGGATGAAGTAAAAGTGTCCAAGGAAGATTCGTCCTATACCGACCCTGCGCAGGTGCAGGAGTTCGTCGAGCGCACGGGCGTGGACAGCCTGGCCATCGCCATCGGCACGAGCCACGGTGCGTTCAAGTTCACCGGCGAGCCGAAGCTGCGCTTCGACATCCTGGAGGAGGTCGGCAAGCGCCTGCCCGGGTTCCCCATCGTGCTGCACGGCGCCTCGTCCGTCGTTCCCAGCTATGTGGAGATGATCAACCAATACGGCGGCAGCATGCCCGGCGCGCAGGGCGTCCCCGAGGAGATGCTGCGCAAGGCCGCGAGCATGGCCGTCTGCAAGATCAACATCGACTCCGACCTGCGCCTGGCGTTTACCGGCGAGCTGCGCCGCCATCTCTATGAGCATCCCGAGCATTTTGACCCGCGCCAGTATCTTACGGACGCCCGCAACGGCATCCGCGAGATGGTCCGCCATAAGATCGTGGACGTGCTGGGCTGCAACGGCAAGGCTTAAAAAGCGCGAAGGGCCGCTTGCGGCCCTTTTGTTTTACCACTTTTTACCGGAGGGGATCATGCGTCGATTTGCCTGTGTAATGTTGACCGCCTGTTTGGCGCTTGCCTTTGCCGCACCTGTAAGGGCGGAGGTTGCGTTTGATTGGACGCTCCGCATCGCAGCAGAGGGGAGCCTTTGCGCTGAAACGATGTGCTTGCTTCCCGATGGCGGAGCGTATCTTGCTGGTTTTGTGGAAGGAGAGGCCGATTGCGGTGAGGCGCTGGGCGGGCAGGACGCCTATCTGGCGTATGTGGATGCGCAGGGAAATGTGGTGTGGCAACACCGCTATGGCGGTTCTGGAAACGAGCGTTTTACGCGTGTGATTGAGGGGCTCGGCGGTGGCTGCCTTGCGCTTGGCGTAACGAATTCGGAGGACGAACAGTGCCGTGCATCGCGTGGCATGCAAGATGCGTTTCTGGCGCGAGTGGATGAAAACGGCGATCTGCTATGGACAAAATGCCTTGGCGGTTCGCTCGATGATGAGCTGACGAACGTGACGCTCTGGGAAGAGGGCGGATACCTCGTCTGCGGCCGCTCCAAGAGCCGCAACGGTGACCTGGGTGCGAACTATGGCGGCTGGGACGCTTGGGCGATGCTGCTGAGCGAGGCCGACGGGAAGCCCCAGTGGGTCGTCCGCTATGGCGATGTGGGGGATGATGCTTTCTCGTTGATTCTGACGGAATATGATTGTTGGATTTTTATGGGAACGATGACCGTCTTTAGCGAGAGCGAGGAAGAAGGGGCGGAACCTGTCGTAAGCACGATGCCCATTGCCGTGGCCGTCAACGGCACAGGGGAAATCCTTTGGGAGCAGACGCTTGGCGGCACAGGCGTGAGTATTGTTACGGCCGCCCGCGAAATGGAGAGCGGTTGGTTGCTTGCTGGAGAGACGAACTCCACCTCTGCGCTGATGCCGGCAGGCCATGGCGGCATGGATTTGTGGATGCTGCAAATGCGCCAGAACGGGACGATCAGCGTGCAGCGCACCTACGGCGGGGAGGCGAATGAGAACCTCTTTGGGCTGTATGCGGCGGACGAAGGTGGTTTTTTGTTCCTGGCAAGCACGCAGTCTAAAACGGGACAGGTCTCCGGAACGCATGGCGCTGAGGACATCTGGGCGGTGCGCACGACGGCGGCGGGCGCATTGCAGTGGCAACAGGCGCTGGGCGGTAGCGGCTGGTCTGCGCCGGCAGGTGCGATTGGCGACGGCATGGGAGGCTGGTACATCCTGGGAAGCACCGTTTCGCAGGATGGGGATATCGGCGCGCATCCGTCCATGCGCACGGGATTCTTAGCACATTTGGCGTCCAATGGGAACCTGCTTTCAGTAGACCTCATTGGTGGCAGCGAGGAGTTTTCTGCGGTGAGCATTGACCGAAGCGATGAGGGAGCATATCTTCTGGGGGTGATCCGCCAGGCTGAACCGACGGGAATCGTCAATGAAATATGGCTTGCCAAACTCGCGCAGAGCGTCAAGGCGGATACGGGGGAATGAACGAGGAGAGGACGCGGCGATTTCCACCCATGCGCTTGGCGTAAAGCCAAAGCCGCCCTTTTCCCCTTGCGGTTTTACAGCGCTGTCAGTTTTATCAGCGGCCCTAGCGGCCGCTTTTTTTACCGCTTCCTTGCGCTGAATCCACCGGCATGCGCAAAAGCGGCAAACGGCTAGCGCTGCGGTAAAAATTTCCTGCGATGAAAGCGCCGCAAACGCGCGATACTGTTCAAAACGAACGGCAGGATGGAGGGGAAAAAATGGCGCAGGCAGGTGACGCGCAAGAACGGGTGTGGACAGTGCCAAACCTGTTGAGCTTGACGCGGATAGCGCTCATTCCATTTTTCTGCGCGGCGTATTGGAGAGGGCATACGGTGCTGGCTGTATGCCTGGTGGCGCTTTCGGCGCTGACGGATGTTGCGGATGGGCGGATTGCGCGGCGGTTTGGCGCGGTGACGCGGGTGGGAAAAGCGCTGGATCCTGCCGCCGACAAGCTGACGCTGGTTGCGCTGGCCGTCTGCCTGGCGATGGGCGGCGCGCAGCTTTGGCCGCTTGTGGCCGTCCTTGTGGTGAAGGAAGGGATAATGGCCGCGCTGTGCGCAGTTTATTTGCGGCGCGGCGGCCGCCTGCATAGCGCGCGCTGGTTTGGCAAGGTAACAACCGCATTGCTTTACGGGACGCTGTTGACGGTGATGCTCTTTCCGAGAATTCCTGGAGCGGTGGTGAGCACCATGCAGGCCGTTGCGTGCGGCTGCGTGCTTGCTTGCGGGGTGCTCTACGTGCGCGCATATCGCAGCGCATAGCCGCTGATGCAGGGGCGGAACCGCATGTGACGAAAAGCGTTTGCATTGGAAGAGATCAAGCGATATGGCAGGCTGCCGTCTCTGCCGGCAAAACACGCCGCGCTGTTTTTGTTCTTGACATTCGTTTTTTTGGCCGGTATAATGCCTTTATTGCGATGATGGGAACCAGTACGCGGCAGGGTCCGTCCCAGAGAAGCCCCGGGTGGTGCGAGGGGCCGGCGGATGGCGGCGGAATACGTCCCGGAGCTCGCGCGGGAAGCCCGGCTTAACGGGTGCGTAGCGCGCGCCGGTGCGCCGGATACAGCGCGTCACGAGGGAACGCCCGCAGGGGCGTCCGAATGGAAGTGGTACAGCGCCTAAAGCGCCTTCCCCAAAGGGAGGGCGCTTTCTTGGCTGTAAACGCACAGAAGGAGGGGTTCGCCTTTATGTATGATCTTCAATTTGCCCGCAGGTTTGACGGCGTTTCCGGCAGCGCCATCCGCGATATTTTTAAGCTCCTGGGCCAACCGGGGATGATCTCCTTCGCCGGCGGCAACCCCGCCTGGGACGCGCTGGACAACGAGACGCTTTCGCAGATCGCGCGCGATGTGCTGGCAGGCCCGGACGGCAAAGCGCTGCTGCAGTACGGCGCGACGGAAGGCTGGAAGCCGCTGCGCGAGCAGACGGCGCGCTTTTTGCGCGAGGAAGTGGGAATCGACGTGGCAGAGAGCGAGATCCTGCCGACGACGGGGTCCACGCAGGCGGTTGATTTGCTGCTGAAAGCGCTTGTGAACCCGGGCGATACGGTGCTTGTGGAAGGGCCGTCGTTCCTGGGCTCGCTGCAGGCGATGCGTATTTACGGTGCGAACCTGGTGGAAATCCCCATGGACGAGCAGGGCCTGGACATTGACGCGCTTGAGCGCGCCGCCATCGCCTACCGGCCCAAGATGCTCTATACCATCCCCAACTTTCAAAACCCCACGGGCGTTACGCTCAGCACGGCAAGGCGCAAGGAGATTGCCCGCCTGGCGGCGCGCTACGGTTTTGTCGTCGCGGAGGATGACCCCTACCGCGGCCTGCGCTATGCGGGGAACCACCTGCCGTCCATCTTCTCGTTTGATACGGAGGGACTGGTGGTCTATCTGACGAGCTTTTCCAAGCTGATTTCCCCCGGCACGCGCGTGGGCGCAGCCGTGGTGAAAAACCCGCAGCTGCTGCGCAAGCTCGTCATCGGCAAGCAGAGCACGGATTTGCACACGCCGCTGATCAGCCAGGCGCTCGTGGCGGAGTACCTGGCCCGCGACCTGCTCGGCGCACATATGGAAAAAATCCTGGGCATGTACGCGCGCCAGCTGCAAACGATGCAGCGCGAGCTGGCGGCGCTGCCCGTTAAGGTTTTCCCGACGCAAGGCGGCCTGTTCGTCTGGTGTGCGCTCAAGGCGGACGTGGACACGGTTGCGCTTTTGCAAAAGTGCATCCGAAACGGCGTGGCATACGTGCCCGGGACGCATTTTTATGCCAACGGCGGCCATCTCAACACGCTGCGGCTGAACTTTTCCAACAGCACGCCGGAACAGATCGTTCAGGGCGTTGCGGCGCTGAAGAAATCCATGGAGGAGGAGTAATCGCCATGCACATTCTCGATTTGCTCAAGGAACGCGGCTTTATCGCGCAGGTGACGTTTGAGGACGAGCTGTACGAGCAGCTCAAGGAGCCGACGACGCTTTACGTCGGTTTTGACCCGACGGCGGACAGCCTGCATATCGGCCACTATATCCCCATCATGGCCATGGCGCATATGCAGCGCGCGGGCCATCGCCCCATTGCGCTCATGGGCGCGGGCACGGGCATGGTGGGCGACCCCAGCGGCAAAACGGACATGCGCAAAATGATGACCGTGGAGACGATTGACGCCAACGTGGAGGCCATCAAAAAGCAGATGAGCCGTTTCCTCGATTTCGGCGAGGGCGGCGCGATCATCGCCAACAACGCCGATTGGCTGCGCAGCCTCAACTACATCGATTTCCTGCGGGAAATTGGCAAATATTTCTCCGTCAACCAGATGCTGACGGCGGAATGCTACCGGCAGCGCCTGGAGCGGGGCCTGACGTTCCTGGAGTTCAACTACATGCTCATGCAGGGCTATGATTTCCTGGAGCTGTTCCGCCGCTATGGATGCCGTTTGCAGATGGGTGGGGACGACCAGTGGAGCAACATGCTCGCCGGTGCGGACCTGATCCGCCGCAAGGAGCGGGAGCGCGCGTTTGCGCTGACGTTTAAGCTGCTGTTGACCCATGAAGGCAAAAAAATGGGCAAGACGGAAAAGGGCGCACTCTGGCTGGACGCGGAAAAGACGACGCCGTACGAGTTCTACCAGTACTGGCGCAACGTGGACGATGCGGACGTGGAAAAATGCCTGGGGCTTTTGACATTCCTGCCGATGGACGAGGTGCGCCGCCTGGGCGCGCTGTCCGGCAGCGAAATTAACGAGGCAAAGAAAGTGCTCGCCTTTGAAGTGACCAAGCTGGTGCACGGCCAGGAAGAGGCGGAAAAGGCGGCCGGCGCGGCGGCGGCGCTCTTTGGCGGCGGTGCGATGGGCGGCTCGGTGCCCACCACGGAGGTGACGCGCGAGCAGCTGGAGAACGACGGGCGCATCACGACGCTGCTGGCGCTCGTGGGGCTTGCCAAATCCAACAGCGCGGCGCGCAAGCTCGTCGAGCAGAACGCCGTCTCCATCAACGATGAAAAGGTGACGGATATCAACGCGGTCCTGCGCCCGGAGGAAATCCCCCAGGACGGGCTGATGCTGCGCAGCGGCAAAAAGAACTACCACCGCATTTTGCTCAAAGCATGACGGACGGATACAAGACGCTTGCCAGGGAGGCGTCCGACAGCTTTATTATCAAAAAATCCCGCTTTTGCGGGTATGCAAGTCCGGCGCGCTCCCAGGAGGAGGCGCTGGACTTTCTTGCGCGCGTGCGCGCGGCAACCAAGGACGCCAACCATCATTGCTACGCCTATATCATCGGCCGCAACGCTGGCATCATGCGCTACAGCGATGATGGCGAGCCGGGCGGCACGGCAGGCTTGCCCATCCTGGAAACGATGAAGGCGAGGGGCGTGGTGGATTGCGCGGCCGTCGTCGTGCGCTGGTTTGGCGGCATTCTGCTGGGGACGGGCGGCCTTGCGCGGGCGTACGCCCAGGGCGCCAAATGCGCGCTGGACGCCGCGCGCGTGGTGACGATGGAGGATAGCGTGCGCTTTTATGCCGAGGTGCCCTACGCGCTGTGGGACAAGCTGGATTACGCGCTGGCGTCCATGCCCGTCGTGCGCGAGGACGTCGAGTTTTCTACCGCCGTGTTGGCGACGCTCACCGTGCGAAAGCGCGACAAGGAACCGGTGTTCGAGCGTATTACGTCCGCGACGGAAGGGCGCGCTACGCTCTTGGAGCTGGAAGAGATTGTGCGGGGCTGGGAATAAGCCCGCAAGCGCATAAATGAAGGAGGAAAAGCGATGAAAGTTGTCATTGTTGGCGGCGTTGCGGGCGGTGCGAGCGCTGCGGCACGGCTGCGCAGGCTGGACGAGAAGGCGGAAATCATCATGCTCGAGCGCAGCGGCTATGTTTCCTATGCCAACTGCGGCCTGCCGTATTATATCGGCGGGGAGATCAAGGAGGCCGAGAAGCTGACCGTGCAGACGCCGGAAAGCCTGCAGAGCCGCTTCGCCATCGATGTGCGCATCCGCCAGGAAGCCGTGCGCATTGACCGCAAAGCCAAGACGGTGCAGGTGCGCCGCCTGGAGGATGGAACGCTCTATACCCAGGCGTACGACAAGCTGATCCTTGCGCCGGGAGCACGGCCGATTGTGCCGCCGCTGCCCGGGGTGGAAGGGCCGCTGCTCTTTACGCTGCGCACGGTAGAAGATACGCTGCGCATCCGCCGTTTCGTGGACGAAAAAGCGCCGCGGACGGCGACGGTGATCGGCGGCGGTTTTATCGGCTTGGAAATGGCGGAAAACCTGCGCAACCGGGGGTTGGACGTGACGGTTGTTCAGCTGACGGATCAGGTGCTCCCCACGCTCGATGGGGACATGGCCGCGCTCGTGCATGAGCAGCTGCGCAGGCATGGCGTCACGCTGCGCCTGAACACGGCGGCGACGGGGTTTGAAAGGCGCGAGGGCCGTATCGCCACGTTTATCCAGGACGATACGCCCATCGTTTCCGATTTTGTCATTTTAGCCGCCGGGGTTGCGCCGGAAAGCGCGCTGGCGAAGGAGGCGGGGCTTGCGCTGGGGTTGCGCGGCGCCATCCGCACGGATGCGCACATGCGCACGAGCGACCCGGACATCTATGCGGTGGGCGATGCGGTGGAGGTGAGCCACCTGGTGACGGGGCAGCCGGCGCTGATCGCGCTGGCAGGGCCGGCCAACAAGCAAGGGCGCATTGCTGCCGACAACATTTGCGGCATCGCCAGCGAATACAGGGGATCGCAGGGGTCAAACGTGCTCAAGGTCTTTACCATGACGGTGGGCGGAACGGGCTTGACGGCCCGCCAGGCGCAGGAGGCCGGCATTGCGTGCGACTATGCGCTTTTAAGCCCGCCGTCCCATGCCACGTATTATCCCGGCGCGGCCAACATGACGCTGAAGGTCGTGTTTGAAAAGCCGTCCGGGCGCATCCTGGGCGCACAGGCCGTTGGCGGCGAAGGGGTGGACAAGCGCGTGGACGTGCTGTCTGCCGCCATCCGCGCGGGCATGACGGGCATGGACTTGGCGGAGCTGGAGCTGGCGTACGCGCCGCCGTATTCTTCCGCCAAGGATCCCGTGAACATGGCGGGGTTTATCATCGAGAACCTGCTGACGGGCAAGGTGCGCCAGGTGCACTGGCGGCAGGCGCTGTGCCCGCCGGAAGGGACTGTGCTGCTGGATACGCGCACGGACGGGGAATACCGCAGCGGCCATATCCCGGGCGCGCTGCACCTGCCGCTGGACGAGCTGAGGCAGCGCTTATCCGAACTGCCCCAGGGGAAGACGTTTTACGTCTATTGCCAAAGCGGGCTGCGCAGCTATCTGGCCTGCCGCATCCTCATGCAAAACGGGATCGCTTGCTATAACGTTGCCGGTGGATATGGGTTTTACAGCCACGGCGCGTTTGCGGCGCAAAGCGCGGTGGGCGGCTGCGGATTGTGCCGATAGGCGGCGCGGCGCTGCGACAAAAAACGACCGCACGGCGCTGCAGGCGCAAAAAATGGACGTGCCTTCGCGCTTTCGCCTGGCACGGCGAAAAAACAAAAAAAGCCCCGTTCTTTCCGCGGGGCTTTCGTCATATTCTGCAACGAGGTGGTCCGCATGGACGGATGGAAGCGAGGTTGCGGCAACTGCCGCAGCGGCCCGGCGCAGGAGCGGCTCTACCCGGCCAGCAGGCTGGGCATCGGGCTGATCGTTGCGGGCGTGGCGCTGATTTTTTTCAGCTTTGTGTTTGGCTTTTTCCTAGCGCTTTTGGGCGCGCTGCTCATCCTGCTGGGCTACCTGGTCTGCCGGGCGTCGTAGGGCGCAGCTTGCAAAAAGGCGCGAGGAGGTGAGCCGGTGAAAGTACGGATGATCTGCTTGCGCGCACCGCGCGGCTTGCGCGGCCTACTGAGGATATTGGCGCGCAGAAAGCGCTGAGGCAGAAAAGACCCCGCCGGAGCGGGGCTTTTTTGCGTGAAAAAGAAAACGGCGCATCCACTTGCTGCGGAACGCCGAATCTTTTGCTTTGCGTTGCGGGTCGCTCTTTTTACTGAGCGCGCTGCACCTTGCCGCTGCGCAGGCAACGGGTGCATACGTTCATATGACAAACGGAACCTTCCACAACAACGCGCACGCGCTGCGTGTTCGGAGCCCAGCGGCGATGCGTACGCCGCACGGAATGGCTGACGTTGTTGCCGTTCATAAGGCCCTTTCCGCAAATCTGACAGTATTTGCCCATGTTCTTCCCCTCCCTGAGTTTGTCGCGAAGGTTAGTATAACATTATTTCACCGTTAATGCAAGCCTTTTTTCGCCGGAATGCAAAGAAAGTACGGCGTTTGCGCGGCTGATGCCGCCGCGTCAAAGCTCCAACGCGGCACGCGCCTGGATAGACGTGCGCGCCTGGGCGCCGGAAAGAAAGCGATACCCTGCGCGCGGCAACATGGCCTGAATTTGCGCAGCATCATAGCCGCCGTCCAGCCCGGCTTCCACCGCGAGCAAGGCTGCCTTTTGATGGCTTTTGTGCGCGTATCCCAGCGAGCTTTCGCAGGCACTGAGGAGCTCGCGGACGCCGTTTGGCTTTTGCTGCATTGCGCGCTCGCTCAGCACGAGCACCCATGCCGCCGGAGGTGCGCCTGCCGTCTGTTCCCATGCGTCCGCCAGGTCGAGCGATGGGCGCAGCGCCGGCTGGGCGGACGTTACCTGTGCCGCCAGATCCGCAGGCAGGAAGGCTAGCTCGAGCGTCCCGTTTTGCGCGGCGGCAAGGATTTCTTCCTCCGCCACGTAGCGAAGGTCCAACGCGACGCCGGAGCGTTCTAACAAGGTGGTGAGCATTGCCGACGCAGGCGTGTCGCGCAGGGCTTGCGGGATGAGCGCCGTGCGCCCTGCAAAGGCGGAGAGCGTTGCAGCCTTTGCACCGCTTTGCTCCACCGCGGTGAGCGTTAGGCAGGAGACGACGGCGGCGCTTTTGTAGCCGGCAGGAAGGGCGCTGAGGGATTCATAGGGTACAAGCGCCGCGTCGGCCGTTTCTTCCTCCATCGCCTGTAGGACAGATTGATTGTCCAGATAGATTGCTGTGCGGTAGGCGCTGCCAGAAAAAGACGGCAGGGCGCACGCCCACCAGCTCTGCGGGCCGGCCTCTAACGCTAGCACGACGGGTGATTCTTTGCGCGTCAACAGCAGCGACGCGCCTACGATCAGCACCAGCAGCAACGTAAAGAGCAAAACAAGCGCGACGTTCTTGCGGGAAAACCTGCCTGCCATCGTTTCCTCCTTTGCGTATGAAAGAAAGCGCCTGTTCCGGAAAGGAACCGGAGACAGGCGCCGTTTTGTTTGCTTTCTTTACCGCAAGACGGCTTAATACATGCCGCCCATTCCGCCGGGCTGTTGCGGGGCAGCCGGCTCTTTCTCGGGGATATCGGCCACGAGGGATTCGGTGGTGAGCACCATGGAGGCGATGGAAGCCGCATTCTGCAGTGCGCTGCGGGTGACCTTCGTCGGGTCGATGATGCCGCGCTCGACCATGTTGCAGTATTCGTCGCGCAGGGCGTCATAGCCGAAATCCTTCGCCGCAGACTTCTTGATGGTATCCACGATCACGCTGCCTTCGATGCCGGCGTTGGCCGCGATCTGGCGCATCGGCTCTTCCAGCGCGCGCAGCACGATGGACACGCCCGTCTTGGCGTCGCCTTCGGTTTCTTCCAACAGTTTGGAGACTTCGGGCAGCACATTGAGCAGCGCTACGCCGCCGCCGGGGACGATGCCCTCTTCCACAGCTGCACGCGTGGCCGCCAGCGCATCTTCGATGCGCAGCTTGCGCTCTTTCATTTCCACCTCGGTAGCGGCGCCGACTGCGATGACGGCCACGCCGCCGGACAGCTTAGCAAGCCGTTCCTGAAGTTTCTCGCGGTCATAGTCGCTGGTGGTCACTTCGATCTGCGATTTGAGGGAGCTGATGCGGGCCTTGATTTCAGAGGCTTCGCCAGCGCCTTCAACGATGGTGGTGTTGTCCTTATCCACCTTCACCTGGCGCGCGGTACCCAGCATATCGACGGTGGCTTCTTTCAGCTCGATGCCAACTTCTTCGCTGATCACCTGGCCACCGGTGAGGATGGCGATATCCTTGAGCATTTCCTTGCGGCGGTCGCCAAAGCCAGGGGCCTTGACGGCAACACAGTTGAACGTGCCACGCAGCTTGTTGACGACCAGCGTTGCGAGCGCTTCCCCTTCAACGTCTTCGGCGATGATGAGGAGCTTTTTGCCCGTCTGCACGACCTGCTCCAGCAGCGGCAGGATCTCCTGGATGTTGGAAATCTTTTTATCGGTGATGAGGATGTAGGGGTTATCGAGCACGGCTTCCATCTTGTCGGTATCGGTGACCATGTAAGCGGAAGCGTAGCCGCGGTCAAACTGCATGCCTTCCACGAGCTTGAGCTCGGTCTTCATCGTTTTGGATTCTTCCACGGTGATGACGCCGTCGTTGCCGACTTTCTCCATCGCGTCGGCCACCAGTTCGCCGATCGTCTCGTCGCTGGCGGAAATGGCCGCCACCTGCGCGATGGCCTGCTTGCTTTCCACAGGCTTGGACAGCGTCTTGAGGCATTCGACCGTCTTGTCCGTCGCGGCGGCGATGCCCTTTTTGAGGATCATCGGGTTGGCGCCTGCGGCCAGGTTTTTCAGCCCTTCGCGGACGATTGCCTGCGCCAGCAGCGTGGCGGTCGTGGTGCCGTCACCGGCCACATCGTTGGTCTTGGTGGCGACTTCCTTGACGAGCTGCGCGCCCATGTTCTCAAAGGGATCCTGCAGTTCGATGTCCTTGGCGATGGTGACGCCATCGTTGGTGATCAACGGCGCGCCAAATTTTTTATCCAACACAACGTTACGGCCTTTGGGGCCCAGGGTGATTTTTACCGTATCGGCCAAGGCGTTGACGCCCGTTTCCAGGGATTTGCGCGCCTGTGCGCCGTATTGAAGCTGCTTTGCCATAATTGATTCCTCCTAGCAAATTTTCCAATAATACTATGCGCGCTGCGCGCTTATTCAACGACGGCCAGAATATCGCTCTGGCGGACGATGAT
>DVLH01000148.1 GCA_018715585.1 Candidatus Aphodomonas merdavium | reverse complement strand
AAACGTGTACGTCCTTTCCAACATCATTGGCGCTTGCGTTTGTATCCTTTCCCCCATTCCACTGTTTATTGGGGCGTTCAGCGGCAGAGCCTTTTTTATGGTATCAATGTTGGTTGTAACAATGCTTCTTGCAGGAGGTGGCGCTGCCATTTTCATTGTTGCAGGCGTTCGATGGGCTAGTATGCAAAAGCTTCTGAAAGAGGGTGAATTTGCGGTGCTTGGAAAGAAAGAGAATCGGATAAAAGAGGCCATCGCGACGGTATTTTGGCTTTCCGCTACAGCCATTTATCTTGCCTGGAGTTTTTGGACAAACGCGTGGGGCACCACCTGGATTGTCTGGCCGGTGGCCGGCGTGCTGTATGCGGCAGTGGAATGCGTTTGTAACCTGCTGCTGGGCAGGGAAGAAAGCTGACCGCCGGGCCGCAAGCGTCAGCCGCGCGCTTTCTGCCAAGGCTGCGGCAGTTTCAATGGAGCCTGAACGGCAAAAACCGAACCTCCATGTATTGGCTTTTGCCGTGATATCATTTGGTACGTGCGTGTCAAGGCGAAGCCTGGCGTCCATGCGAAGCCGCAATATTCATCGTGAACATGGCAACGTAAATCATGACACGCACCGCGTCAAAATTGCTTTTATCCGTCCGACAAGTCCAAGCGTATAACGTGCAGAAAATGGCAATTGCAAAAAGAGCGCGTCCGTACAGCAGAATCTACTATATCAAAAAAATCCGAACCACGAAGGTTCGGATTTTGCTTCTGGTGGAGCATAGGGGAGTCGAACCCCTGGCCTCCACAATGCCATTGTGGCGCGCTACCAACTGCGCTAATGCCCCATAAGCTCGGCGACAGGGGATATTATACAGCTGAAGGGGAGAAAAATCAAGTCCCTTTTGCAAATTATTCCTGCTTCGGGGGATTTTTCTTCGTTTGTTCTGCTTCCGGGGGGCGGCTGCGGCGTACGAGCAGCGGACGGAGAGGACGAGAAAATTCATCCAAATCCTTGGGGTCCACCGTTAGCGCTACTTTGCCGATGAGCAGCAGCAGCGGGCCGATGATCATGCCTACGATCCCAAGGGCGCGTAGGCCAGCGTACATCGCCATCATGGTTGAAAGCGGATGCAGCCCGAGCTGCCGCCCCACAAGCCGCGGCTCCATCATCTGCCGCGCTACGACGGTGATCAAATGCAGCAGCAGAAAGCCTGCGCCGCGCACCCATGCGCCGGTAAAAAAGAAGTACGCCGCGCCTGGAAGCAAAAAAAGGCCCGCACCGATCACGGGGAGCGCATCAAGCAGGGAGATGATGCCGGCAAGCGCCAATGCATATTCCAAGCGCAAGACGATAAACCCGAGCGAAAGCAGCAAAAAGGTGATGCACAGCATTAGCGCGGCCGCACGCACCTGGCTGACGATGCACTTGAGCACGCCTGCGCGTAGCAACAGTGAGCGCGCGTGCACAGTTTCCGGTAGGAGGGAACGGATGCGAGAGGCAATGCGCTCTGGGTCGGCGCTGAAATAATAGGCGCCCGCAATGACCAATACCGCAAACAGCATGGCGGAAGGCAACCAGGAGACCGTCTTGAAAGCCGCCATGGCGGCGTTGGAGGCGAGCCCCGTGGCGAGGGAGGCGAGCTGCGCGCCAAGCCCGCTTAAAAGCTCCACCAGCTGTGCAGCCAACGCTGGCCGGTCTAGGTTCAGCGCGTTGATCCAACCTGTGACAAGGTCCGTCGCGGCTTGGATCAGGCCGGGAAGCGCCGCGGCAAACGCTTTGATTTCCGCTACGATGCGAAAGGCAATTAGCAGCAACAGCGAAAGCAGCAGTGCGGAAAAGAGGGCGACGAGCACGGCGGAGGCAATGCGGCGGCCCTTATGGCCGCCGCCGAGCAGCTTTGCAAGCGCCCTTACGGGACGGTTGATCAGCCATGCCAGCAGTGCGGCAAACACAAAGGGCGCCACATAAACAAATACCTTCGCTGCCAATAAAAGCGCCGCGAACAGCAAAAGCGCGAGAGCTGTGCGGCGCGGAAGGTCGTTCCAATCGGTATTGAAGGCTTTCAGCCTCTCAGCAAAACGGTTCATGCGCTTAGGATGCCTTGATCAGCGCAATATATACGATCCCCTCTCCGTCGGAATGCGCGTCGATGCGCACGGGAAAATCAAAATCATTGCGGAAAACGAGGTTGAGGCTGTCGCTGCCGACGGCGGCGTCCACGCCGTGAGGCAGGTAGGTGGCTCCGCTAGGGCCGTGCGCCCTGCGGTAAAGGATGGAGATGCCGCTGCGGCTGAGCGGCAGGAGCGTGTTGTAAAGCGTGGAGGAAACCTGGCAGGTGCCGCCGCCATAGCCGGGCACCGTCTCGCCTTCAAAGAACGAGAGCGCCTTTTCATATCCCTTGCCCGGCCCGTAAGGGCCGGCAATCTCGTTAAAATCAAACGTTTCGCCCGGGGCAAGCTCCACGCTGATGATCGAACAGCAGAGGGTGATGTTGTGAATGCGGCTGGGGACAAGCGTTCCCGAAAGCGCATAGAAAGAACAATAGGCGGCGATCAGGTCACCCGGTTCCGCATCCTCCGCGGAAAAGACGGGTTCCATCGACGCGATGTGTTCATCCAAGCGGACATAGCCATACTGCCGCCAATAGACGACCGTCCCCCAACCGTCCTTGATTTCCTTGAGCGCAAGACGAGCCCCTTCGGGCAGGACCATCAGCGCGTCGGACGATTCGTCGGGCGCGCTGCGCAGCATGGTTTGCGAGCCGACCTGCGCTACGTATTCGCCGGGAATTGCGCCAAAGGCTAAGCAGTCCTCGCCAAGCGTCTCGTGCTCGTCCACCGTCTGGCGCGGGATCCAGCCCGTTATATCGCCCTTGACGACGGCGAGCCACGCGGGCTCATACGCCGTGATGAGCACGCGGTCCCCGGCGCTGTAATAGCCGACGGCCGGCGCGTCCATAGAAGGTGTTTCGCGGATGGTGACGGCAGACTGCGCGATGGCGCGGTAGTTCGCCTGCGGCGCGGCATCCTGCGCAAGCGCTGCGGAAAACAGCAGCGCTTGCGCGAACAGGAACGCCGCTAAGCGGCGTAAAAAACGTTTTGCCATCGCTTATTGCAAAAGGGCCTGTGCGGCTTGTTCCAGTTGATGGTTGAGCGACAACGCCTCATCCTGCGCCGCCGCACGCGTGTTGACGTAAAGTTTGATTTTCGGTTCTGTGCCCGAGGGGCGGATGCAAACCCAGTTTTTGCCGGAAAGCTCGT
>DVLH01000147.1 GCA_018715585.1 Candidatus Aphodomonas merdavium | reverse complement strand
AAAGGTTGGTAGGCACGGATCCCTTGCGCACGTCAATACCAATTCAGCCTATGCGCAGGCCGTGAACCGCAAGGACGCGCGTTGGTTGCGCTGGGATCCGTATCAATCGTATCCAGCCTAGCACAAGCAGGCTTTAAAGCCTCTCTCCGCCGCAATCCGCGTTATTTCTCTGCTGCAAGAAATCGTTTTGCTGCCGCACCGGTTTGGAGCTTGTAAAGCCCTTCCAGCCGTTACGGGAAGCGAAGGATTCCACAGCAAAGCCGCCAGCAGCGCAGAGAAGATGGCTTGCCGCAACGCCGTCCAGGGCAAAAACGGTTCTCAACGGGGCAAACATATCAAGCGTCCAAAGAGATGCAAGATAACGCTGGCTTTCTACCCCGACTGGACTTATCGCGCAGCTGCAGCAGCGCCATCAAAACGCTGACCGACACGCTTTGTTGCCTCTGCCTAAGGTTTTTTCCAAGGTAAATCGTAGCGCGCAAGAGCGGATGGACCCGTTCCGCCTGGCCACGATGAGCAGTCAGAAAAGCTTTCCGGCGAAGCGGGCAAGCGCTTTTCCATTGTCTGTTTTCCCTATGCATCCCGACGGGCCGGCTCCCGGTTGGGAGTGCATGAGGGCGTGGGAACTGTTTTAACACTTGCATTTGCTTGCTGAGCGTGGCAAAATCGTTATCGTCATCCCCCAAACGCCCAATCGCATGGCAAACCCGTTTGGCGATGGGAGCATGAATGCCAAAGAGGCCAAGCCCGCCGGGTGGCTACTTCAGCCCCGGCAAGGAAGCAACCGCTTTCTTTGGCCGAAAAACGTGGAGGAAGCCGCCAAACTGGTGAACGCGCAGGAAAAAGGCAAAGAAAGCCGTACGGATGGATTTATCCCCAAAGGCACGGAGGCGTAGCATGGCGCAAACGCATATCAGGGGTTTGTTCCCAGGGAAATCCGCTACTGGGGCCGCATTAGCCAGTTTTTTATCTACTGCGGCAAACAGTTGCGGTTCTTCCTTGATCAAGGCGGCTGGGAGACACTGCCCATGACAGCAATCGTCGCAGCGCTCGCGGGTATTGCCAACCGAAGGGATTGCCTTCTCGCCATGAAAAGCAATTTAAAAGATGCGTTTGCACGTATCTGCGCATCCATTTGCAACGGTTGCTTTAACTCCATTCCAACCAGCTGCCGCGAGCGTCCCATTATCAAGCGCAAGCACCGTTCCGGCATGCGGAACTCCTCTCGGTTCTTCTTATGCCTGGCGGAGGCGGTGCTTTCGCTCTACCTCCCACGCATGATAGGCGTTCAGCTTTCGCCGGCTGGTTCCATAACCCCTTGAAGGACGGTAAAGGTAGGCATTTTGATACTGCTGGTTTCCTTGATTGCGGACATGATCAGCCTGTTTTTCTTCTGCCGCGCCGATGCAACCGGCGCCGCCATGGCGGCAATGCCCCTTGTGTCGTTCTTCCAATCGGTGTTTTCCGGTGGCCTCCCGCCCCTTTCAGACGTGTCCCGCCCGCTTTCCAACTTCGCCGTTTGCCACCACGGCATCAAAGGTATCGCTACACAGTCTGGCTATCGCGGAGCGCCCATGGCAACCGCCCGGGATACGCCCTGGAAAATGCGGGAGGATGAATTGCGGCATGGGCACCTCAGGGCAAATTCCGGATTTATTGGACGGCAAGGACAACAAGTTTCTTGCAACCCGCCCTGATGAAACTGTTCAATCCTTTGCTATGGGCGTAGGGATGGAAATCGTAAGCGCTGCGGATGGAAGCCTGCAGGTAAGGGGGAAGAAAGGACTTGTTTGGCTGCGCTGCGCAAAACGTTACCTGCTCCGCTTGAGGCAAAAGCGCTGGAAACGCTCTTGGCCCAGGAGCATATACCCATGTTGGAGGAAATTTGCCGTCATCGCGCCAGGAGATGTGTTGGAAAGCAACGATGCCCTTGCATCCTGGCACGGCAAGGCGTTTGCCTTTCAAACGATTCTTGGCAGCCCGTTTGGTCTCCTTGGCGTGCAAAACATCAACGCACCCGTTTAGCAAAAGCGATGGCTGCCAGCGATAATGTACCACGCGCGCTAAACAATGCCATGAACGACCGGTCTCATTGTTTCTCTTTTTCCTTGCTTTCGCCTGGTTGCCCATCGATTCGCTTTAGCAAATCGATGGGAAGGAATGATAACCAATTCAAAACGAAATGAGGGCTATCAAATGATGAATGAATGGATCACGGAACTAGCCGAGTCGCTCGGCACTTCGGATGGGTTGGCGGTTGCCTATGTGTTTGTATCCTTCCTTGTGATCGTGATGGCAGTGGTGTGCCTGGTGCTGGAAATCCGGGTATGGTTCCGCTACCATCGCGCCAACAAGATGCCCATCGCCTGCACCATGACAGGCCTTGACGCCGCGCGCTTTGTGCTGGATAAGGCAGGGCTGCAGCACGTTCGCGTCCGTAAGGCCGGCATTTTGCGGGAGGCTGTGTTTGGCAACTATTACAACGTCTTTACAAAAACCATCTATTTGCGCAGTTGGTTAGGCAAGGTTGACAATAAAAGAACCGTCACCTCCGTAGCGCTCGGCGTACAAAAAGCTGCGCTAGCGAAATTATGCGAAGAAGGAGACCGGCAAACGCTGCTGCGCAACCGTCTCTCCATCATTGCCATCTTTGGCCCGTTGCTCTTTCTCCCTGTGTTGATTCTCGGCGTCGTGTTGGACTTTGTGCTGCTGCAACAGCTGGGCATGTATTCCCTAATTGGCCTCGCACTGGGCGGCCTGCTGGCGGTGGCCGGTTTCATCGTCACGCTGCTCAACATCCCCGTTGAAAAAAAGGCAAACCGGCTTGCACTGCAGTTGATGGAGGAATATGGGCTGGCCACCGGCAAGGAGCTAAAAACGATGCAAAAGGTATACGGCGCTTACATCGCCTCCTATGTCGCCCAGTTTATCCTGCAGATGCTGCGCCTCATCCAATGGGTGTTGGAACTGGTCATCAAGCTCGGGGGGAAAAACAACAAGGATTGACGCATGCATCGGGGCCGGCCCCGTGCAAAAGAATTACACAAAACAAAAGGAAAAGGATGCTAAGAAAACGAGCAGCCTTTTTCTTTTATGCCTGCCGCGCCGGGGCCCAACGTTTGCGGCAAAGGCAAAATTCCGGTTGGCGCTGGCTTTGCAGCGAAGTCGGCGGGAACGTGACCGCACGCGCTCCCGCCAAGCCAAAGGGGGTATCTCCGTTGGCAATGGGGGCGGCGCTGCAAGCGCAGGTTCCTTATGGTGAACCGTGTTGTTTCCTCTGCTAGCAAATCAATATCTCCATGCTCGGCCGCCTTGGTCAGAGGGAGGCGAAAGCTCCTTCGATGTTTGGACAACGCCATTGCCCTTACTCCCCTGCTTGTCCCTTGGCCTATCCACATCAGTGGCCTATGGCGCCGGATTATTGCCTGCGGTCTGACAGGGCTCGCGGCGCTCGCCGTTGACAAATCCCCAAGGAATATGCTCACGGCCAGCGTTGCCTGGTTTCAACCCCGATTTCCTTCCCCGTATTGGCGGAGATTTGCGCCGGGACGAATATGCCCTCTACTCCAGGAAAAGCCGATGGGAAAGCTGATGGACAAGCGCGGGCACGCCGGACGACGATGCCGCGGGGTGCATAACCGCCCTTGATAGCAGCCTGTTGGGCGTCACGGGGGAAGCGAGCGCCGGCGGCCAAGTGCAAACATCCGCACCCTGCTACCCACGCGCTAACCCATTCATCCATCGCTTGCACCGCAAGGCTGTGAAGCGGTGTCGCTGCCAGCATTGGACAAGCGCGGGCACAAGGCATCCTGTGGAATCGGCCGATTGGCTGTGCGGCGCCACGCATTCCAACGCGATCAAAAGGCTGAACCCTGCGTGCCAATGCCGTTGCTCCCGATGCGCCGGGCGGCGGATCCAGGCTGGGCTTTGTCAGCCCCGGCGAGGGAAGCAACCACCTGGACGCGTCAACGCCATCGGGCGTTTTGTCTGTTCCCAGAATGCAGGCAAGGCTGGTACGACAGCGGGCAAAGATACATGGATCCATTTGTCCGTACCGTCAGCACGTTCCATGCATACTTTGTCTCCCGGAATGGCTCCACCAACGCCCTGGGGAGGCATCCTCTCCGGCGCGTGCTACAGCAAGGGAATGATACAACCAAGCGCTCTGCGGCACCGGCGCGGTAATCGGCCATGCCTGTGACACAGAGCGCAGCTTGATAAGGACAGGGCGCTGAACGACCGAAAGGCAGAGGCGGACGGCCTTCCAGGAGCGCGTTGCAATGCCTGCCGCGTGGTATGACGGCTTCATCTCCTACGGGGATGCAAGGTCTCCCGCCAACAGGGGATGACCGAGCTTCGCCGGGCGGGGCGGCAACAAATGCATGCTGTTTATCGCAGCGGAAAAGGACGATTTAGCGATACCTTCTTGCAAATCCCACAACGCTGTGGCGCAAAAAGGCGCTGGTATCAAGCATTATCGCGGCAATCGCCGCCAGTATCCATCCGCTGCGCTATAGGCACACCAACGCGATGCCAGTGCGTTTCGGCGCTTTCCTGGAAGCCAACGCCTTACCCGGCAATGGCGCGTGCCTCGTTCCGGAGGAAAAGCGGCTTATCTGGCAAAGCAGGGCGTGCTTTTTTCGGAGGAACAACCGCATCATATGCTTGCCTCCCCGCCGCAAAATCGGCCCAGGTTTTCCCCCCCCCCAATGCCGCGGCATTGCTTTACCAATAGCGCTTATGGCGGAAAAAGAGGATGCACAAAAGCAGC
>DVLH01000146.1 GCA_018715585.1 Candidatus Aphodomonas merdavium | reverse complement strand
AGCTGGGTGTGCCGCGCGGTGCGGACGGAACATGGACGGCGGACCTTTCAAAGCTGATCAAAGGCGGGGAAAACGTTACGAACGTCCAAACGACTACGCAGGAGGCAACTGCAAGCGGCACCACCGTCTCCTGGAGCGATGAAGCGGTGGAAAAAGTAGAAGTTACTTATGACTATACCACAGGAAGTGGGACGATGTCCGTAACCCTTACGCTGATTCCGGGGGACGCTGTCCTCTACACCATCACGTTTGACGCCAATGGGGGCGAGGTTACTCCTCTTACTGCCACCACCGACGCAAGCGGCAAGCTGGCCAGCCTGCCCACGCCCACTCGGGGCGGATATCGCTTTGCGGGCTGGTATACCTCGGCGGACGGCGGCGCGCGGGTGACGGAGAACACCGTGTTCACGCAGAATATGACGATCTATGCGCATTGGTCGGCGGATGTGCTGCCGGTTGGCGGGAGCGGCGAGGACGGCGTGGTTTTGCCCGCGGACGACCTGCCGCACATCACGGCGCCGTCGGTCGCGCAGGAAATCGCGGCGGAGGCCGGGGAGCGCGCGAAGATGGCAATCACGGCGGAGAACGTGGGGACGTACCAGTGGTACGTGGACCGCGGCGACGGCAAGGGGTACGTGGCGCTGAGCGGCGCGACCTCAGCGATGTACGAGACAAGCCCGGTGAATACCGCCAACGACGGCTACAAGTACATCTGCGTAGTGACGAACGAACACGGCAGCGCCACGAGCCCGGTGTTCACGCTGCGGGTGCTGGGCGCGACGGCGCTGCCAAGCACGGGCGACGGCGCGCCGCTGGCCGCGTGGGCGGCCCTGCTGGCGCTGAGCGGATGCGGTGCGGCGCTGCTGAAGAAGAGAAAAACGGGCGAAGCGCGATAATAAAAGAAAGCACAGTCCGCCCCCGCCGGTTTCTCGGCGGGGGCGGTTTTTTCGGAGACAGAGAGGCTGCGGCCATGCAAGCACCGTCTAAACCTGGGGACATTTTCCCGGTTGCGCCGCAGGCGCGGAAGAAAACGGGTTTTAGACCAAAAGGCTGCCAAGGCCGGATCCTTATGGCAAGCGAAAACCACCCCCGGCGGAAAGAACGGCGGGGGTGGTTGTTTTTCCAAAGGGTGGTTAGGCAAAGCTTGCAAAGCCGTTGCCGGCTGCATCAGGCGTTTTACCGCACGAACAGCTCCGTTACGTACGGATAGCCGTTTTCGTCGTTTGCTACGCCGATGCCGATGGCTTTCCACTGTGAACCGAGCAGGTTTCGCACATGTCCGGCGGAGCTCATCAACGCCGCATGCGCTTTTTCCAAACTGCCGCTGCGGGCGATGTTCTCACCCACGGAGGTGAACTCATAGTAGAAATCCTCGAGCATTTCAGCAGCACGCCCATAGGTGGGCGATTCGTGGTCAAAATAGTTGTTCTCGATCATGTCCTCCGATTTGAGGCGGGCGATGGCCGAAAGCTCTTCATCCAACGGCAGGGCAGAGACGCCGTTTTTCTCCCTGTCCTCGTTGATCATATTGTACAGCGCAATCTCTTGCGGCGAAACCGATTGTGCGGTATAATCCTGCTCGGATTGCTCCGGCTGCCCTTGCTGCGGGCAGGAGGCGCCGCAATCGTCTTGTGCGCCGAAATAATAGATGCAGTTTCCATCGTCGAACGCGTTGTCCCATTGCCGCCAGCAGGAACTGTTGCCGCTTGCGGTGCCGGTACAATAGCCGTCACACGAGGTAGAACCGCAGCTGCCGCAGCGGATGGGTTCCTGCGTGCCGGCTGACTGCGTTTGCGTGGTTTCCGATGCGGCGGTGCCGCAGGAGGCGCTGTCCCACGCGGCAGTGCCGCAGGAGGCGCTATCCCATGCGGCGGTGCCGCAGGAGGCGCTGTCCCACGCGGCGGTACCGCAGGAGGCGTTGTCCCACGCGGTGGTGCCGCAAGAGGCGCTGTCCCATTCGGTTACGCCATTCGTGACGCCGCAACCTGAAGCGCCTTTCCAATCCCATTGTTGGGCTGCGGCCGCATCGTCCCAACCGATCATGGGACAGCTGGGCACATCGCCCGCCAATGCGCTGCCTGAGAAAAACAGCGCGGTCAATGTCAGTGCGAGAGCGCAGAACGATAGCTTTTTCATCTCAACTCCCTCCTTTGTATTTCCGGTTTTACCGGAAGTTGACATGATTGTAATAATTTCTTAATTGCTGTGCAATAAAATTGCCAACTCATTTCCATGGGAAATGCTGGCAGGCGCGGAAAGGGGAAGACGTGAAAATATTTGCCATCAGCGATCTGCACCTGCCGGGCGGCGTACAAAAGCCGATGGATATCTTTGGCACGCATTGGTGCAATCATTTTGAACGTATTGCCGCCGACTGGCAGGAACGGGTAGGACAAGGCGACGCCGTGCTGCTGCCGGGGGATTTTTGCTGGGCAATGCAGCTGGAAGATGCGCTAGTGGATTTGCGCCGCGTGGCGGCGCTTCCTGGCCAGGCAGTCCTTTTGCGCGGCAACCATGACTATTGGTGGAGCGCCATCTCGCGCGTGCGCGCCGCGCTGCCCGAAGGTATGGCTGCGCTGCAAAACGACGCGCTGGATGTGGGGACGGCCATCGTATGCGGTACACGCGGATGGCTTTGCCCGGGCGATACGCCGCTTGCCGCTGACGATTTGCGCGTTTACCAGCGCGAGGTGTTGCGCCTTGCACTTTCGCTGCAGGATGCCAAGGCAAAGCAGGCGCGCGCGCATGCGCAAGGCCGCGATTTGCCGCTGGTGGCCATGATGCATTTTCCGCCTTTTGCCTCCCCGGAGACGCCTTCGGGTTTTACGGACCTTTTAGAGGTGCACGGCGTTTCGCTTTGCGTTTACGGGCATTTGCACGGCCCCGGGATTGGCGGAGCGTTTCAAGGCATGCTGCGTGGCATTGCATATCGCCTTGTCAGCTGTGATGCGCTGGGGTTCCGGCTGTTGGAATTGCCCACCCCGGAGAGGAGTGCAACCTAAGCGCCGGGTAAGCGCTCCGGCGCGCAGTGCATGGCGCGCGGTTTTGTACGTTTTCCTTGACAAACGTTGCTGCAACGCTTATAATAACTGCCGTTAGTCCGATGTGCGGGTCTATCCGCCAGAGGCAAATGGAGAGGTATCGAAGCGGTCATAACGGGGCTGACTCGAAATCAGTTTGGGAGCAATCCCACGTGGGTTCGAATCCCACCCTCTCCGCCATATTTGGCCAAGCGACATGTGCCGCTTGGCTCTTTTCTTATTCTGGCTTTGGGATCGAATCGCCCGCCGGTTTAATGCCCGGGGAGCGGAGCACGGCGTCCGCAGAGCTGATCTTGGGGCGAGCGTCTAGGTGGGCGTTGGGGGTCGCGCTAAAATCGCTGTGCCCCTGCCGCTCCTGAATCTGCTTCAGCGGCACATGGCTGGCCAGCAGAAGGCTGGCGGTGCAGGCCGTTTCTCTCCAGCACGAAGCTGAAGTTCCGCGACAGGCGTTCCGGCTGCATCCGGCGGCCCACCTCATGGATGCGGATGCACCCTTCGTAGCCGCAGATGTAGGAATCCCCGCACAGCAGCCGGTTTTCCGACTGCTGTGCCCTGGGCCGGATCAGCAGCTTGCGAATGGATGGGGTCAGGGGCGGCGTGCGCCGGCTTGACCTGGTCTTGGTGGTGTCCCGGCGCAGGGCTATGACCTCGCTGCGCCACAACCCGTAGAAGCCCGAGGGAAAGCTGCTCTTGCGGGGCCGGCCCACACGGCGTACTTGAGCGCCCGGCGCAGCAATGCGTGGTAGTGCGTGACCGTGTTGGCCTTCACCCGCCTGCTCTGCTCCATGTAAAACGCCTGGATGTCAGCGGCTGTCAGGCCCTTGAGCGTGACGCGCTTTTTGCGGAACCACGGGTCAATGGGGTTGCGCAACTGGCCGCTAGAGGGGCCATAGGTGTTTTTGACGGCGATGCAGGCGATTTGCAGCCAGCCCGGAGGGGCGGCAAACAGCCCATCCCCGGTGGGAACGGGCGCGTCCGCTGCCGGGATGATGGCCGCAGATAGGTCAGCAGGTGTACCTTGGGGATGCGGCAGGTGCGGCCCACCTTCATGGCGGTGATTTTGCCGGTGCGAATCAGCTTGTAGCCGGTTTTGGCGCGCACGCTCACGCTTCTCCTGGAACCCTTGCTTGCTGCTGATTTCCTCCCAGGCAGGACGGTGACGGTAGTTCCCTTGTCGGAGATTTTCGCCTCGAACAGCGCCTTGCCGGACAATCGTTGCAGCGCTGTGCCTACGGCCTTTCGCGCCCAGTGCAGCTGTGTGGCGTTTTTCTCCTTTCTCGATGCCCTTCCCTTAAATAAGCCCCGAAAGGAGGGGAAAGGGAACGGGAAGATAAAAAATAGCGAAGAGTTCTAGGGTAAACAAAAACTCCGCCTTGAGGGAGAGGACGGAGTGCTTTGGCGCGAGGCGATACGATGTGCTTTTTTCAATAAGATGGTAATCGAATGGGACTTAAAATGTCTTTTGCTGTTCCTGCAGTTATTGAATGAATCTGTTCAGGGCAAATATTACTTTTTCAACTTGCACGAGCTTATCAGGTAAGAGTTGTGTTGTGATATGACTGGGATGGCATTGTATCCCCGTATAAAGAGTTATTTTAGAAAACAAGCTGGTTAAAGAACGTAATGGCCTGCGTGCTCTCTCCGAAATACTAATTTCCCTGTAGCAGTTTTTCTGTCATTATTATTTGCTATGTAAGATCAGCCGGTGATTTCATTCCAAGTTTTATCTGGCTATTTCCTGAATTTATCCAATGCTTAGCGCACAAGATTCGCCATTAGTGCGTTTTGAAAGGGATTGCCTATCATTTGTGCTTTCAAAGCCACCAGGAAGTGCGTTCTGTTCCCATGCCAACCGATGGCCTTCCGCACTCGGCTTTTCTTTGTAACAGTGCACATACTTCATGGGCGGAACATCGGAAAGATCAATGTTTGTTATGCAATCCAAATGGGTAAAGCATGCAATTTGGTTACGGTCATCAGGAATGCC
>DVLH01000145.1 GCA_018715585.1 Candidatus Aphodomonas merdavium | reverse complement strand
ATCTTCAGCGCCGCGGCGGCGGTACGCTTGCCGTTGCGGGTCTGGAGCATGAAGAGCTTGCCATGCTCGATGGTATATTCCATATCCTGCATGTCGCGGTAGTGGTTTTCCAGGATGTTGGCGGTGCGGACGAACTGGTCATACACCTCCGGCATCGACTCGGCCAGGGTGGCAATGGGTTGAGGCGTGCGGATGCCCGCGACGACGTCTTCGCCCTGCGCGTTGAGCAGGTATTCGCCGTAGAGCTTCTTTTCGCCCGTGGACGGGTTGCGCGTGAAAGCAACGCCCGTGCCGCAATCGTCGCCCATGTTGCCAAAGACCATCGACTGCACGTTGACGGCGGTGCCCCAGGAGCCGGGGATGTCGTTCATGCGGCGGTAGTAGATGGCGCGGGGGTTATCCCAGGAGCGGAACACGGCCTTGACGGCTTCCATCAGCTGCTCGCGCGGGTCCTGCGGGAACTCCACGCCTTTGGCTTCTTTGTAGATTTCCTTGAAGCGGGCGACGACGCCGACGAGGTCTTCCGCGTCGAGGTCCTTGTCAAACTTGACGCCCTTCTTTTCCTTATACTCGTCCAAAACAGCTTCGAACTTGGACTTTTCGATCTCCATCACGACGTCGGAGAACATGGCGATGAAGCGGCGATAGGCATCATAAGCAAAGCGCTTGTTGTTGGTGTTGCGGGCGAGGCCTTCGACGGCCACATCGTTCAGGCCCAGGTTCAAAATGGTGTCCATCATGCCCGGCATGGAGGCGCGCGCGCCGGAACGGACGGAAACGAGGTAGGGGTTCTCGAGGTCGCCAAACTTCTTGCCGGCCTTTTCTTCCACAACGGCCAGCGCATCGTAAATCTGCTTTACGATTTCGTCGGCAATGGTCTTTCCGTCGTCATAGTAGCGGGTACAGGCTTCCGTGGTGATCGTAAAGCCGTACGGCACCGGCAGGCCGATGTTGGTCATCTCGGCCAGGTTGGCGCCCTTGCCGCCAAGCAGCTCGCGCATGTTGGCGTTGCCTTCATTGAACAGATAGACGTACTTGGTTGCCATTTAATCTTCTCCTTCACTTGCGTCCCTTTTTTCTCAATTGACAACTGTCGATTATACAACATTTGCTAGAACATGGCAATAGTTTTTTCCTGTCTTCCGGCACTTATACACAAATTTTGCGCAATTTTCCTGAACATTTGCCGTTTGAGCTGTACCGGACTGCCCGAAAAATGCGCTTTCCACCTCCAAATGGCACGATTGTGCATGCAGCGGCCTTCTGACCATGGCAGCTTTTGCCGCATCACGGCGCCGGTGCCGCCGGTGTCTTCCGTACGCAGACACGCGCAGCAAAAAATAGCAATGCCGCCGTTTGTGGTTTGCCGCAGGCAGCGGCGCCTTTTTTACAAAGCAGCGGCTTTCCGCCCAAGCGAAAGCCGCCGTTTTTTCTTTCTTTAAATATTGTATTTCTCCTCCGCGCTACAGCAGGGGAATTGCTGCGCACTGCGAGCGGTCAACCCTGTTCCGCCCCTGCCAGCAGCAAGGTCAGCGCCCGCTCCGCGCATTGGGGGGCTGCAGCAAAGACAGGGCACTTAACGTCGTAGCGCATCTGGCCGAAGGGGTTTACAAACACGCCGCCCGCCTCGCGCACGATGAGCCCGCCCGCCGCATGGTCCCACGGGCTGAGCTCCAGCTCAAAATACACGTCGCTGCGGCCGCACGCCACGTCGCACAGGTCCAGCGCCGCGGACCCCACGCGGCGCAGGTCCGCCGCCTCCTGCATAAAGCGGGAGAGAATCCGCAGCGTTTTGCTGGAAAGCTCGGGGTTATAAGGCGATGTGCCGAAGGCGACGACGGCGCTTTCAAACGGGAAGTGTGAAACGCGCACAGGCTTGCCGTTGACAAACGCGCCCTCCCCCTTCCGCGCGAAAAAAAGCGCGTCCTCAAACGGATTGTACACGGCGCCCAGCACGGGCTCCCGCCGCGACAGGAGCGCTACAGAAATGGCAGAAGCGCGCCTGCCATGGATAAAGTTGAGCGTGCCGTCAATCGGGTCGACGCAGAACGTGTCCTCCTCCGTCAGCGTGATGCCGTCCGATTCCTCGGCGATAAAACGGGCGGAAGGGAGGAGCGCATGCAGCGCGTCCATCAGATACTCCTGCACGGCCACGTCGCAGTTGGTCACATAGTTGGCATGCCCTTCCTTGGCGGAAACGGTGGCATAATGCCCCTCCCGGACCATCTCACCTGCGCGGTGAAGAATGTTTTCCAGCTGTTTTTTCATGCTTTCCATGCGCTTTCTCCTTTTGTTTGTCGCGCCCGGCGCGCTGCTGCCACCCTTGCGCGTCCCCTTTGCGCCGGGGCGCCTCGCCTTCCGGCGGCACGAGGCATTTGCCGCCGTAGCCGATCAAATCCTCCCGGCCCGCCACCCGCAGCGCCTGCCGCACCAGCGGCCAGTTTTGACGCCTGCGGTATTGCAGCAATGCGCGCTGCATCGCCTTTTCATGCGGCGCGTTGGGCACATACACGGCTTCCATCGTGCGCGGATCGAGGCCCGTATAAAACATGCACGTGGACAGCGTGCCGGGGGTAGGATAGAAATCCTGCACCTGCTCGGGCTGCTGGCGCGTATCGCGCAGATATTCCGCAAGCGCCACCGCCGCCGTCATATCGCTGCCTGGATGGCTGCTGATAAAATACGGCAAAAGATACTGTTTGCGCCCCAGGCGGTCGTTGATCTCCCGGCACCGGCGCGCAAAGCGCTCGTAAACCTCCATGGGCGGCTTGCCCATCAGCGACAGCACCCGCGGATCGACGTGCTCCGGCGCCACCTTGAGGTGGCCGCTGACATGGTGCTCCAGCAGCTCCTGCAAAAACGGGCTGCCCTTGTCCAACAGGATATAGTCGTACCGCAGCCCGGAACGGATAAACACCTTTTTCACGCCCGGCAGCGCGCGCGCCCGGCGCAGGATGGACAGCAGTTCCGTATGGTCGGGCCGCAGGTTTTTGCACGGCTGCGGGAAAAGGCACTGCCGTCCGGCGCAGGCGCCCTCCGTCGCCTGCTTGCGGCATGCGGGCCGGCGGAAATTCGCCGTCGGGCCGCCGATATCGTGGATGTATCCTTTGAAGTCCGGCAGATGCGTCAGCCGCTCGGCTTCCTTTAATATGGAGCGCAGGCTGCGCGAGGAAACGCACCGTCCCTGATGGAACGACAGCGCACAAAAGCTGCAACAGCCAAAGCAGCCGCGCGTTGCGCTGATGGAAAACTTGACCTCCTCCAGCGCCGGCACGCCGCCCTGCGCGTCGTACATCGGATGCCACGTGCGGCAATAGGGAAGGTCATAGACGGCGTCCAGCTCCTGTCGCGCCAAAGGGAACGCGGGCAGGTTCTGGCAGAGATAGCGGTCCGCATGCGCCTGCGCGAGCGGTTTGCCGCAAAACGCATCCTGCGCAGCGTACTGGCGCAAAAACGCGCGGGCGTACGCGCGCTTGTCCGCGGCAACTTCCTCATAGGAAGGCAGCAGCTCGTATCCCTCGGGCGCCTGGCGCGAAAGGAAGCACGCCCCGCGCAGCTCGGGCAATCCCTCGCGAAAATCTTCTCTCTCAAGCAGCGCCGCTGTCTCCACGATGGCGTTTTCCCCCATGCCGAAAAGCAGGATATCCGCCCCGCTGTCAAAGAGGATGGAACGGCGCACGGCGTTTTCCCAGTAGTCATAATGCGCAAAGCGGCGCAGCGACGCCTCAATCCCACCGATGACGATGGGAATGCCGCCATACGCCTCACGGATGCGGTTGCAATAGGCAATTGTGGCGCGGTCCGGGCGGCATCCCGCCTTCCCGCCCGGCGAATAGACGTCCCGCTCGCGCGGGCGCTTGGCCACGGTATAGCGGTTGACCATGCTGTCGATAACGCCGGCGCTCACCAGAAACCCCAGCCGCGGCCGCCCAAAGCGCGTAAAATCCTGCGCCGTATGCCAATCCGGCTGCGGCAGCACGCACACGCGGTACCCCTTGCTCTGCAAAACGCGCGTCAAAATGGCGCAGCCAAACGACGGGTGATCGACGTAGGCGTCGCCCGTGACAAAAACGAAATCCGGCGCGTCCCATCCTTGCGCGCGCATCTCTTCGGCTGTTGCCGGCAAAAAATCATTGCGCATGCGCCTATCATAGCACGAACCACGCCGGATTTCAACGCGCACCGGCGTCAGCGCAGCGCAAACACCGCCTCCTTCACGCCCGCGCCGCCCTGCAGCCGTATCCAGCCGTCGTCGCGCTCGCCCCGCGCGGCGCGCAGCCGGTAAAGCGTGCCTTCGCAGCGGTATTCCAGCGTAAACCCCGGCCAATCCTTGGGCGCGGTAGGCCGCAAGCGGATCTTATCCCCTTCCTTTTCAAACCCCATCAGCCATTCAACTCCGGCGCGCAGCAGCATCCCGGCCGAACCCGTATACCATGTCCATCCGGCGCGGCCCACGTTTTCGCCGCTGGAGACATCGGCCGCCACCACGAACGGCTCGCCTTGGTAGTGCAGCGTGGCACGCGATGTCCTCGTATGGCTTGTCGGCAGCAGCATGGTAAAGATCTCCCACGCTTCCTGCGTCAAGCCTGCCTGCGCGCACGCCATCACAAGCCATGCGGCCGCATGCGTGTATTGCCCGCCGTTTTCGCGCACGCCGGGCGGATAGGCGCGGATATATCCCGGATCGCTCTGCCCGTCAAAGGGCGGGTCGAGCAGGCGGACGATGCCGTGTTCCCTGTCCACCAGGCGGTTCAGCGCCGCCCTTAGCGCCGTTTGCGCATGTGGAGCGCCGGCCAGCACGGCCCATGCCTGTGGCAATAGGTCCATCTGGCATTCCGGCGCATCCGGCCCGCCCAGAGGCCTGCCGTCGTCGAACCATGCGCGCAAATACCACTGCCCATTCCAAGCGCTCTCCTCCGCCGCGCGGAGCAACCGTTCCCGCTCCGCCAGCAGCCGCGCGCCTTCAGCGCCGGCATACGGCGCGAACACGCGTAGCGTCTGCGCAAGGAAAAACGTTAGCCAAACGCTTTCGCCCTTGCCCCCTGCGCCCACGCGGTTCATCCCGTCGTTCCAGTCGCCCGCCCCCATCAGCGCAAGCCCATGCTCGCCCATGCGCACGCTGTCGATGGCGCGCAGGCAGTGCTCCCGCAATGTCCCGGCGACCGGCCCGGGCGGAATGTTCGCATAAAGGTCCTCGCGCCCCGCGGGGATCGGCGCATCCTGCAAATAGGGAACCAGTTCATCAAACACGCCCGTATCGCCCGCCGCGCGCGCATACGCAGCCGCCGCGAAGGGCAGAAACAGCCTGTCGTCCGTGATGCGCGTGCGCACGCCCAGCGCGGGCTCATGCCACCAATGCTGTACATCCCCCGCCTCGAACTGGTGCGCCGCCGCGCGCAGCAAATGGGCGCGCACGGTCTCCGGCTCCGTATAGCGCAGCGCCAGCATATCCTGCAATTGATCGCGAAAGCCCGTGGCGCCGCCCGCCTGTTGGAAACCTGCCTTCGCCTCCACGCGCGAGGCCAGCAGCTGGTAGGGCAGCCAGGTGCCCAGCAACACAGAAATCGCTGTATCCGGCGTGAGCGCGCGCAGGCGGGACACGCGCTCTTCCCAGCGCTTTTTCACCCGGTTCAGCCGCAGCCGCGCCGCGCCGGCGAAAAACGCCTCGCGCGCCTTTTCCCAATCACCTACCCCCAGGAGCACGCACACGTCCGCGCTCTCCCCCGGGCGCAACGCAACAAACGCGCGGACCGCGCCGAACGGGCCGCATGCGTCCCCCTCTTGCAAATGCGGCGCGGCCATCGCGCGCGGCGTCCCCGCCGGAAACGCGCCGTAAAAGGCCGCGGCGTTCACCGACGCCTCGCACGCACCGGCGCACGTGAGGTACGCTTCCCGTTCCAAGGCAGGGCTCGCGGCGATGCAGACGCCCTTTTCCACCCGGCAGCGGGCCTGCATCGCGTCGCGCCTGTGCGAACCAAGCAAAAAACGCACGCAGCTTGTGACGGATACGCTCCTTTGTGCCTCGCCCGTATTTTCCAGCGTAATGAGCGCACAGCGCACAGGCAGTTCGCTATCCACAAAATATTCCACCGACGTATGCAGGCCCAGCGCGTCACAGCGCAGCGCCATCCGGCCCGGCGCATAGAGCGCCAGCGCATCCTCCGTCAGCGAAGCATACGCCCCGCTTTCCTCGTCGCGCAGGAACAGCCCTTCCGCCGTGCTATCGAGCACGGGGTCGGACGGATGCGCTGTCAGCCTGCCCAGCCGGCTGTTCCCTGCGTAAACAAACCCGGGACCACGGTCCGTCATCACCGCTCCCAATCCCGCCCCTACAAGCACATTGCACCAGGGAACGGGCGGCATGCGGTAGCAAAGGTAGCTGCCGTCGCGCAGGAAACCGCCATAGCCGTTGTTGAGCGCAGGCGTCCCCGCCTCCGGCCGCAGCGCCTGTTCCTTGCAGCCACCGTTTTTTAGTGCAGGCACAGCCGTCCTCGCCCCGGCCAACTGTGCGCCCAGCGAACCTTTGCGGCCATCCAGCCGCAGCGCGGCTAACGCTTTGAGCGCCGCCAACGCCTCCTTGGGATACGCGCTCTCGCTCAGGAGCGTCACGCCGCCCGGCTTGCCAATGGCATCGCGCGAAGGGCCGCTTGCCAGCAGCGCCTGCAACGCCTCGCGCAGCGGTTGGAAATATCCCTGCGCCTGCCCATTGATGAGCGCAAGGTCAAAGCGAACGCCAAGCTGGCGCAAATAAGCGTGCATGCGCACCGCCTCGCGCGCCAGCGGCAAATGAGCCATCTCCTGCACGGATACGGCCATCACAGGCAAATCGCCGGAGATGGAAAACTGCCAAAGCGCTTCCTTCGTAGCGGGCGGCGCGCTGTTTTGCGGGGAAGGGGTGAGCAGGTAGGCCGCAGCACGCTGCGCGGCAAGCTCCCCCGCCTCGTCAAGCCCCAAATAGCGCGCCGCCACGGACGCCTGCGTTTCGCTCAGTGCAAGCGCCTGCAGGGCCACATCCGCGGCCCCATAGCGCTCGCAAAGCGAATGCACCTGTTCCTCGCCGTCTACGGCAGCCGTCACAAACCAGAGAAGGCGCGCCTGCCCTTCCCCCAGCTCCAACTGTGCGCGCAGGCTAAAGCAGGCGCCCAGCACATCGCCTGTCCGGCCTTGCACAGCCGGGCGCGCCAACGCCTGCGGCGCGTCCAGCCCACCACCCCGGCCGAGAAATGCAGCGCGGTCCGTCTCCCGGTAAAAGCGGCATGGTCCATCGGAAAACGCCAGATGGCACGCAAGAACCGGTTCCTCACCTGCACGGCGCGGGCGCCGGCGCGCGGCCAGCATGTTCTCCCCAAGCGCCTGCGTTTGGATGAGCAGCCGCTGAAAAGCAGGATGCGATTCAAACTCTGCCTCCCCGGCAAGGCAAAGGTCAAGGAAGCTCGCCACGTCCGCCTGCATTGTCGCGCCATCCGCCGCGCGCAGGCGCACAAGCTGGATTGCCGCACCATCGAGTGGGGAAACAAAGCACGTTAGCTCCGCCCGCAGGTTCTCCATCTCCAACGTATACACCGCCCGCCCGCGGCGAAACAGCACCTCTGCGCAGCGGTTGATGGAAAGCGTTTTCCCGCCGGCGCGCAAATATACCTGTGGCCCGCCAAAAAAGAGCGGATCTGCCTCCCAGCATGTCAGGAGCATGCCGCGCGCGGCAAGATACCCACTGCCGCGCGCGTCGCAGACAAACGTCGTCCCGCCGCCGCCCATCACCTGCACCTGCGCAGGCAACGCATCACGGCGCGGCTTTCTTTGTGCCGTACCTGTTTCGCGGCGCTGTGGAGGCTCCCGATGGATGCGGCTTGCCCGGCGCAACATAGCCCGCGAAGGCCGCCGCTCCTCCAGCAGCAGCGCATACGCTTCCACTTGCGGCAGGCGCCGGAAATAGCGCGTGAGCACGCCGCCGCAAAGCGCATTGCATACGGCCGCCATGACCATGCCCTGATGATGCGCCATGTGGCTTTTGACAATGCGGTATTCACATCCTTCCGGCAGCCGTTCTACACCATAGTCCACCGCCTCGTAAAACCCCAGCGGCGCCAGAAATCCCATCGACGCCATGTGCTGAAGGTTTTCAACCGCTTTTCCGGGCACAACCGCAAGCGCCAGCGCCGACGCATACGGCGCAATCACGCGCGAAAGCGGCTGCGTGCGCAGCGCCAGGCAGGGCAAGCCAAAGGCATGGTATTGATAGGAAAGCTCCGGGTCAAACGCATAATATCCGCTTTCGGAGACGCCCCAGGGCCCGCCGGGAAACGCCGTCAGCTGCGTAAGCGCCGCGCTCTTTGCGCTCTCATAGAGCAGCGTCGCGCGCGGGCTTTGCAAAAAGAGCGCAGGCAATAAATATTCAAAGAGCGTGCCGCTCCAGGAAAGCAGCGCCGCCCCTGCGCGCGCCTTTGTCATCGCCCGGTTTAGGCGTGACCAGTGGCGCGCGGGCACCTCGCGCCGCATAATCGCCAAAAAGCTCGTCAGCCGCGCCTCGCTGGCCAGCAGGTCATAGTGCGCCTCGCCCGGGGAGAGGTTTTCCAAATCCATGCCGATATAGAAAAGATCCACGCTTTCATCGTATAGCGAACGGAAATCCATCGCCGCGCCAAGCGCGTCCAGCCGCTCGGGCAGATCTCTATGCGCTACGTCCAGCTCCGCCAGCCACGCGCGCAGCGCCTGCGCGCACAACAGCAGGCACGCGCACAAATTGCCGCTGTCCACCGTGGAAACATAGCGGCACGGCAGAGGTTCCAGCGTGCGGATATCGTACCAGTTTAAAAGATGGCCGCGCCATTTTTCCATCCGCTCCATCGTGCCGACAGTCCGCTCTATCCTGATTGCGGCATCGTCGGCACTGAGCATCGACAGCTCATGCGCACACACGCAGGAGAGCAGATACATGCCGATGTTCGTTGGCGACGTGCGCGGCGCAGCTCCCTTGGGCGGGTCAACCTGCAGGTTGTCCGGCGGCAGGTAATTTGTCCCCTCGCCAACGGTCCGTTCAAAAAAGCGGAACGTGCGCGCAGCTACGTCCTGTAAAAAATCGCGCTGACGCGGCGAAAGCGGCTGCCGCGACGTCTCCGGCGCGTTAAGATAGCGCTCCAGCACAGGCGCAAGCAACCACAGCAGCGAAAGCGGGATGCCAAGCACAAAAAACCCGGGGCTGTACGTGCATGCAAACAGAAGCCCTGCCGCCATCGCGCCATTCGGCCAAAGCGGCAGCAGCCTTGCGCCCCGCTGCTGCTCTGCCTGCGCGGATGTGGTCCACTCCAGCAAATGCTTGTGGGAAACGCCCATGCGCCACAGCGTGCGCACGGCCGCATCCAGCAGGCATACGGCTTTGAGCGGCATCACCGCCAAGCTGAAAAACGCCGCGCGCAGCCCTTGGCGGGTTGGGTGGAGCAGCTCGCGCGTATGCGCAAGCAGCAGCCCTGCGGCAAACGCGACCGGCTGGCCGCACGCAGCCCCGCCAATCAGCAGCAGGCATCCCGCCGCAGGCACCAGGCTGCGGCGCAGGTTATCCATGATTTTAAACCGGCTCAACAGCGAAAGAGGATTGGAAAACTTTTCTTCCTCCCCCTGTATGCGCGGAAAAAGCCACGGCAGCAGCTGCCAGTCGCCGCGCGTCCAGCGGTGCAGCCTGCGCAGCCAGCCTTGCAGCGTGCCCGGCTCGGAGTCAAACAGTGCAATATCGCCCGCAAGCGCCGATCCTGCCAGCGCCCCTTCCAATAAATCGTGGCTCAGTACCGAGTCGGGACGGATCTTGCCGCGGGTCGCGCGGGCAAATTCTGCCACATCATACGCGCCTTTCCCGGCGAAGCTCCCCTCGCCGCAGACGTTTTGATAGACGTCCGCAAACGCGGCGCAATACGGGTCAAACCCGCCTTGGCCGCCAAAGATGCGCGCAATGCGGGTACGGATGCTCGCGGCGGACTGCTCCATGCGGGGCTGCAACACGGCGATGCGCCGGTTGAGCGGGTGGCGCAGCACGCCGGCCAACTTTAGCGCCGCTCCCGGCGGCAGTTGCGTATCCGCATCCAGCGTCACCACGATGGGGAAACGGCCCGCCAGCGCGGCAGGATCAACGCTTTGCGCCGCAAGCGGGTCGGGAAACCGGCCGCAAAGCAGTGCTTCATTCAGCGCGCAAAGCGCCCCGCGCTTGCGCTCGCGGCCCATAAACCGCTTTTCACGCGCATCCCACTGGCGCGCGCGGTGCAGGTAATAAAACCCGCCACCCCAAACCTCGTTCAGCGCCCGGACGGCTTCCAGCGCAGCAGCGGTTATTTCCGCATCCCGGGGCTCTTCGGAGGCAGGCCCGTCCACAAAATCCGCCAGCAGGAGATAGGAAAGCTGCTTTTCCGGGTTAGCCAAGCGCAGCACGGAGAGATGGCGTACCATTGCCAGCGCCTGTTCCCGCCCCGTTAGCAGCGTGGGGACGGCTACAAGCACGCCGCCCTCCCCCAAGCAGTCCGGCTTCATGCGCGGCAGCATGCGCGGAGGGGACAGCCTGTTGAGCACAAGCCCCGCCAGCTGGCGGAACCCTTCTCCCGCCGCCAGCAGCGCCGGCGCCGTCAGCCAGCTGCGCACGCCTGCAAAATATAGCGCCGCGCCCGCCCCGAGCGATCCGGCCGTGATCGCCGCCACATAAATTTTCGACGCCCGGCGCGACAGCGCCAGCCCTGCGCGCAGCCGTAGCGGCGCGCGCCCAAGCGCTTCCCAAAGCCGCGGCTGTCCTTCGTCCAGCAAATAATATCCTACGTGGCGCGCAAGCCCTTCTTCCGCCTGCGCGCAGAGCGCCAGCGCTGCACGCGCCACCGACTCCGGCGGCTGCCGGAACTGTCGCGACAGCTTCGCGCAGCGGGCGCGATACAGGCAGCGCGTAGCAAAATCCATATCCTTGTAAACGTTCGCCGGATCCTCGCCTAGCAGCGCATGTAGCAACGAAAGCCGTTCATGCGCCTCTTTCCAACGCAGAGCGGCAAACGCGTGCAGCGAGCGCACGGCGCCGGCTGTCCAGAGGCACTGGCGCATCTGGCGGCGCTGTTCGCGCTGCACGAGCTGCTGGGCGCTGTCCCGCCTATCCTGCAAAAAACTGTCAAGTTCTTCCATCCCCTGCGTATCCTGCGCCTCCTGTAAAAGGGCGCAGCGGCGCTCCAGATAAGCGTCCGAACGCGACGCAGCGGGCAAACCCGCCTCGCTTTCCGCCGCGCGCCGGTCTGCCTCGGCGCGCGCACATTCCACCGCCAGCGAAGAGAGAATTTCCAACAGCGCCAACCGTGCAAACAGCGGTAATACGGCCAGCTCTTCTTCTTCCAAGGGCTGCGTCTGCTGCCAGGCTGCCGCCGCCGCTTCCAGCGACGCTGCATCCATGCGCGCCTCCAGCGCAGCGCATGCCTCACGGCACAACCGCAGTGCCCGCGGTGTCCTGCCGTAGGCAGGCAACGGACGAAGCCGCTTTGTTTCCTCCGCCGCCTGCAAACATGCTTCCTCCAACATGCGGGCGTTATCGTAAAACCAGCGCGATGCCGGCGCAAGCCCATCCGCATCGCTCCGGGAAGCCAACGGTGCCAGCGCCCCCTTGAGCGCACGCAATTGCCTGCCAAGCCGGGGCCTTGCCCTGCCCGTAACAGTAAACGCCGCGGCAGCAGCGGCCATGGCTGTAGAAAGGGATGCGCCCTGCACGATCGTCTCAGGCTCGGACGGCGCTTGCATTGTCATAAAAACATCCTCCATTTCGCGTCTGGATAGTCTGTACCAAGCGCAGCGGTTTCATGCAAAAAAGCTTGTGTACGCAAAGAAAATGATGTAAGATATCCTTTATAAAAGCGTTTTGGGAGGCGAAAGAATGGCGAAAATCGCCTTCATCAATACGGTCTGTACCGGCAGCCACGGGCGCATCATGGACGATTTGCGCCGCGGCGCGCAAAGCGCCGGCCACTGCTGCCGCGTGTATTATTCGCGCGGCCCTGCGCGCGAAGGGGATTTTATCCGCTTTGGCTCTGCCGCAGAGGTAGCGCTGCATGGGGCCGCTTCCCGCCTGCTGGACGCGCATGGGCTTTTTTCGCGCCGGGCGACGCGGCAGTTGCTTCAATATCTCGACGCCTTCAAGCCCGACCTCATTCATCTGCACAATGCGCACGGCTATTATCTTTGCGTGCCGCTGTTCTTTGACTGGATACGCCGCACGGGCGTTCCGCTCGTCTGGACGCTGCACGACTGCTGGGCGCTGACAGGCCATTGCAGCCATTTTGTCCGCGCCGGCTGCGAGCGCTGGCAGACCGGCTGCCACGATTGCCCGCTCCTGCAGGAATATCCCGCTTCCTTTTTGCTGGACTGCTCCAGGCGCAATTGGAATTTAAAGCAAAAAACATTCAGCGCGCTGCCGCGCTTGACCCTCGTAACGCCGTCGCAGTGGCTTGCCGGCGTCGTGGAAAAATCCTTCCTGCAAAGCGCACGGCGGCGCGTGATCGGCAATGGCGTGGACTTGTCGCTCTTTACGCCCGGCGATGCGGCGCAAACGAGGAAAGCGCTCGGCGTAGCGCCTGGCCAGGCGCTCCTGCTCGCCGTCGCCGCTCCTTTCGATGCGCGCAAGGGGTTTGCGGACGCGCTGGAAATTGCCCGGCTGCTGGCGGAGCGCGCCAAAGTTGTGCTCGTAGGGCTGACGCAAAAGCAGCTTGCTTCCCTGCCCGCAGGCGTGACCGGCATCGCCCGCACGGACGGGCCGCAGGCGCTGGTAGACCTTTACCGCGCCGCCGATTGCCTGCTCAATCCCACCTATGAGGATACCTACCCCACCGTCAACATGGAGGCGATGGCCTGCGGCACACCCGTAGCCGCCTACGGCGTGTGCGGCTGTACGGAGCAGCTGCAATCCCCCTGCGGTCGAAGCGTGCCCGCAGGGGATGTTCGCGCCCTCGCCCAAGCCGCCATGGCGCTGAGCGAACAAAAGCCCGGCCTTTCCGCCATCTGCCGGGAAAAAGCCGTGTGCGATTTTGACCGCACCGCCGCCGTAAAGGCATATTTGGAGCTATATTGTGAGGCGTTGCATGAATCATGAAAAAAGACAGCTGGATTGATGAAAACGAAAATATCTTCAACGTCCCAAACCTGCTGACGATGGCGCGGCTGGCCGGTGTTCCCATCTTTATCGCCTGCTATGCGCTGGGGCGGCACCGTGCGGCGCTCGCCGTGTTCATCCTCTCCGCGCTGACGGACGTGCTGGACGGCGTTATTGCCCGCCGCTTCGGTCTCATCACCCGCTTTGGCAAGCTGATGGACCCCTTGGCGGACAAGCTTCTCACCCTTTCGGCGCTCGTTTGCCTCACGGCGCAGGGGCTCGTGCCGCTGTGGCTGCTGCTGACCGTCTGCGTTAAAGAGGCTATCATGGTTTCCGGCGGCATTTTCGTGCTAAGA
>DVLH01000144.1 GCA_018715585.1 Candidatus Aphodomonas merdavium | reverse complement strand
CCGCGGCAGCGCGGAAAGCTTTCTGCGTGCGAATTGCGTTAAGGAGAAGGGTATGTATCATTCAAAGCTGGCATCGGAGCAAACCGACGCGCTGTGCGAGGCGTTGGTTGCCGTCAAAACAAAAGAAGAAGCCTACCGCCTGCTGGACGACCTTTGCACCATTTCCGAGGTGCAGGCGATGGGACAACGTCTGGCTGTCGCCAGATTGTTGAACAAAGGGGCGACGTACCAGGATATTGCCGGGCAGACGGGCGCCAGCACGGCGACGATCAGTCGCGTGAACCGCTGCGTTTCCTACGGTGCGGATGGATACAAAATCATTCTCAAGAGGCTAGAAAGAGAGGAGCGGTGACATGGACCTGAGCGCGTTAAACCCACAGCAGATGGAGGCCGTTACGACTACCGAAGGGCCGGTGCTCGTTTTGGCAGGCGCAGGTTCAGGCAAGACGCGCGCGTTGACCTATCGCATTGCTTCGCTGATGGAAAAAGGCGTGCCCGCTCGCGAAATTCTTGCAATTACGTTTACCAATAAGGCGGCGCGCGAGATGCGCGAGCGCATCGATGCATTGACGGGCGGCCGTGCGGCAGAGATGTGGGTTTCTACGTTCCACGCTTGCTGTGCGCGCATCCTCCGGCGGGATATCGAGCGCCTCGGCTATGTGCGCAGCTTCACCATTTATGACGACGACGACCAGATGGCCGTGCTCAAGGAGCTGTGCAAGCAGCTGAACATCGACGATAAGTTTTTGCCGCTGCGTGAGGTCAAGCAAAAGATTTCCGATGCGAAAAACAGGCTGCTCAGCCCCGACGAGTGGTTCCGCCAGTCCGCGCGCGATTACCGCTGCCAGATGATTTCTGATTACTACCGCGAATATGAGGTGCGCCTTCGCAAGGCGAACGCGCTGGATTTTGACGACCTGCTTGTCAAAACGCTGGAACTTTTCACGGCGCATCCGCCTGTGCTGCAGGCGTACCGCGACCGTTTCCGCTATATTCACGTGGACGAATACCAGGATACGAACTACGCGCAATATATGCTTGTGCGCCTGCTGGCAGGAGAGCGGCGCAACGTGTGCGTCGTAGGTGACGACGATCAATCCGTCTATGGCTGGCGCGGCGCGGATATCCGCAATATCCTGGAGTTTGAGCAGGACTTTCCTGACAGCCACGTCATCAAGCTCGAGCAAAACTACCGCTCCACGGCCAACATCCTTGATGCGGCCAATAACATCATCGCCCATAACGAGGGGCGCAAGGAGAAAAAACTTTGGACGGAGCATGGCGAAGGCGCGCCCATTGTCGTTTTCAACGCGGGAGACGAGCGCGAAGAGGCCGCCTGGGTTTGCGACAGGATTTGCCAGATGAAAAAATCTGGTGAATCCTACAGCGACGTGGCCGTGCTTTACCGCATGAACGCGCAAAGCCGCGTGATGGAAGAAATGCTCGTGCGCGCAGGGCTGCCCTACCGCATTTACGGCGGCACGCGTTTTTACGACCGGCGCGAGGTGAAAGACATCGTGGCGTACCTGCGCACGATTGTCAACCCGACGGACAACGTTTCGCTCGCGCGCATCATCAACACGCCGCGCCGCGCAATCGGTGATGCCACCATTGCCGAGCTCAACCGCAGCGCGGCGGAAAAAGGCGTGCCGCTGTTTATGGCTATGCTCGAACCGCCGCAGACGCTTGCCTCCCGCGCCCGCAAAAGCGTGAGCGAGTTTGCGTCGATGATGACCAACTTCATGGCGCTGCGCGAACAGATGGGCTTGACAGAATTTGTTGAAATGCTGCTGAGCGAGACGAAGCTTGAGGAGCAGTATAAGCGGGAGGACTCGGACGAGGCGCGCGCGCGGGTGGAAAACATCCGCGAGTTTGTAGGCGCAGTGAGCGAGTTTGTGGGCAAGGCGGAGGATCCTACGCTCGAGGCGTTTTTGGAAAACATCGCGCTTGTGACGGATCTGGACAACATGCCGGAGACGGCGCGCGCTATTTCGCTGATGACGCTGCATAGCGCCAAGGGGCTTGAGTTTGACAACGTTTTCATCATCGGCATGGAGCAGGGGGTTTTCCCGTCGCATTTGGCGTTGAGCGAACAGCGCATCGAGGAGGAACGCCGCCTGGCGTATGTGGGCGTGACGCGCGCACGCAAACAGCTCTATTTGAGCTATGCCAGCCAGCGCATGCTGTATAATCAGGTGCAGCACAACGCCGTTTCACAGTTTATTGAGGAAATCCCGCGCCGGCTTGTGGATGAGGGCCTTTCCCGCCGCAACCGGCCTATCGCCAATCCCGCCGTGCGCACGCGCGAACAGATCGTGGCCGAACGTGCGGCCATCACCGGCGCGCATGATTTTGCCGGCGGGCGTTCGGGTGCGCTGCATATCCCGGGCGTGCAGAAAGGGTTTTCCCCGTCGCTTGCGCGCAGGTTTGCCGACCAGGCGGCGCAGGTGGCGCTCTTTCATGCGGGCGACCGCGTGCTGCATCGCAAGTTCGGCGAGGGGAACGTCGTGGAAATCAAGGGGAGCGGCGCGGAATGCCGCGTCGTCATTGAGTTTGCCGCCTATGGCGTGAAGGAATTTGCGGCAAGCATTGCCCCGATTGTCAAGGTGGAAGCATGAACGAGATGCAACGAATGCGCGAGCTGGTAGACCGGCTCAACGAGACGGCGCACGCCTATTACGACCTGGACAACCCAATTATCTCCGACAAGGAATGGGATGCGCTCTATGACGAGCTGACGAAGCTGGAAAAGCAAACCGGCGTCCGCCTCGAGGATAGCCCGACCCGGCGCGTTGGCGGCGAGCCGCTGAGCGCGTTTGTGCCCTACCGCCACGAGGCGCGCCTGTGGAGCCTGGATAAAGCGCAGACGGAGCAGGCGCTGCGCGAATGGGCCGCCCGGGCGGAAAAGCTCTGGCGCGACGCCAACGAAGGCGGCGCGGGGCTGCCCGCAATCACATACGTGGTCGAATATAAGTTTGACGGCCTGACCATCAGCCTTACCTATGAAGGCGGCACGCTCGTGCAGGCAGCCACGCGCGGCAACGGCGAGGTGGGCGAGGCGATCCTCGAACAGGTGCGTACCATCCGCAGCGTGCCGCTGACCATTCCTTTTGCGGGAAAGCTGGTGGTGCAGGGGGAGGGCATTATGCGCCTTTCTGCGCTGCGCGCCTACAACGAGACGGCGCAGGAACAGCTGAAAAACGCACGCAATGCCGCCGCGGGCGCACTGCGTAACCTTGACCCGAAGGTGACGGCGCGGCGCAAATTGGACGCTTTCTTCTATAATATAAGCAGCGTGGAAGGCGTTTCGCTTTCGGATCACCTGCAGATGCTTTCCTTCCTGCGGGAAAACGGCTTCCCGGTCAGCCGGAAGGCCGTGCCGGCATCGTCCATCGACGAGGTGCTCGAGGCCATTGGCGAAATCGTCAAAGAGCGCGATTCGCTCGATTTTCTCATCGACGGCGCCGTGGTAAAGATCGCCGATTTTCAAACGCGCCGGGCGCTTGGCTACACGGACAAGTTCCCCCGCTGGGCGGTGGCGTTTAAGTTTGAGGCGGAGGAGACGACGACGCGGCTGCTCGACGTCACGTGGGAATTGGGGCGCACGGGCAAGCTCACGCCGCTTGCGCATCTGGAACCGGTGGAGCTTGCGGGCGCGACGATCCGCAAGGCGACGCTGAACAACTGGGGCGATGTACAAAAAAAGCGCGTGCGTATCGGCTGCCGCGTGTTTGTGCGCCGCTCCAACGACGTCATTCCCGAGATCCTCGGCCGCGTGGACGAGGAAGAGCCGGACGAGCGGGACGTCGTTTTGCCGTCCGTCTGCCCCGCCTGTGGAGCGCCGACGGCGTTTCGCGGCGCCCATCTTTACTGCACGGGCCACGATTGCCGTCCGCGCATCGTTGCGGAGCTCAAGCATTTCGCTTCGCGCGACGCGATGGACATCGACACGTTTTCGGAAAAGACGGCGGAGCTTTTTTACGATGCGCTCGGCGTGCGGGACCCGGCAGATCTGTTTTCTCTGCCGGCGGAAAAACTGCCGCAGCTGCCGGGCATGGGCGAAAAAAAGGCGGCCAAGCTGCTTGCGGCCATCGAGGCGTGCAAGGGGCGGCCATTGGATGCGTTTTTGTTCGCGCTAGGCGTGCCGGGCGTTGGCCGCAAGACGGCGCGCGACGTCGCCCGCCGCTTTGGCACGCTCGACGGCGTGCGCAGCGCGGACGCGGCCTCGCTCTCTGCCATCCCCGAGGTAGGGGAAATCATTGCGCAAAACATTGTGGAGTTTTTTCAAAGTCCGGAGCAGATCGACAGCATCGAGCGTATGCTGGCAAGCGGCGTGACGCCCGCCCCCGTCGGCGAAGGGGGGGGAGGCGTGTTCAGCGGCAAGACGGTTGTCGTCACGGGCACGCTGTCGTCCTTCACACGCAAGGAGGCGGAGGAGGCTGTTGAGCGGCACGGCGGCAAGGCTGCTTCAAGCGTGAGCAAAAAGACGTCGTTGCTTGTGGCTGGAGAAAATGCCGGCAGCAAGCTGGAAAAAGCGCGCAAGCTTGGCGTGCCGGTGGTGGATGAAAGCGCGTTTCGCGCTATGCTGGAAGAAGATGGATAAACCGCGATATGCCGCCTCCGTGCGCGCCGTGGTCGAGTATGCGCTGCTGTCGGGCGATTTGACGGCCGGCGGTTCCGTGCGCCGCATGCGCGAGGGCATGCGCGCCCATATGGGCCGACAGGCGGGGCTGACGGATGCGGCGGTGGAGACGCCCGTGCATGGCACGGTGGAAACGGCACATTGCCTGCTGGAGCTTTCCGGGCGCATTGACGCGCTGCTGGAGCGGGACGGCGTGCCCGTTGTGGAAGAGATCAAGCTTGCCGCCGCGCCCGGCTATGACGCGCCGCTGCCCGCCCACCGGGCACAGGCGGAAATGTACGCCTATCTGCTCGGCGCGGAGGAAGCGGCGGTACGCGTCGTCTACGTAAGCCGGGACGGCGCGGAAGTTGCTTCTTTTGAACGGCGTATGACGCACGGCGCGCTGTGCGCCGCTTTTTTTTCGCTCGTGCTGCCGTATATTGAAAGGCTGGAGCGCGAAACGCAGTGGCGCGCCGTGCGCAATGCGTCGCTGCGGGCGCTGCCGTTTCCCTTTGCCGCCTGGCGGGAGGAACAGCGTAAAATGGCCGTCCAGGTGTATTGGGCGATCCGCTCGCGCAAGCGGCTGTTTGCGCAGGCCCCTACGGGAACGGGCAAGACGGCGGCAGCGCTTTATCCGGCGCTTAAAGCGCTGGGCGAAGGGTTGACGGAGCAGGTATATTTTCTGACCGCGCGCACGACGGGGCAGGATGCGGCGCTGGAAGCGCTGGCGCGCCTGAGGCAAAACGGCATGCGCCTGCATGCGCTGCGGCTGACGGCAAAAGAAAAGATTTGCCCTTATGCAGGCGCGGAGAACTTTTCGTGCCACATGGACGGCTGCCCTTGCGCAAAGGGCTTTTTTGACAGGCTGCCGCAGGCGCTTGAGGCCATGCGCCGGTGCGAGGATTGGTCCGATGCCGCGGTGCTTACCACGGCGAGCCGGTTTTCCCTTTGTCCGTTTGAGTTTTCCCTTTGCCTTTTGGAAGAAGCGGACGCAATCGTTTGCGATTATAACTACGCATTTGACCCTGCCGTGCGCATCCGGCGTGCATTGCCGCGCGCCGCACGCATCACTTTTCTCACGGATGAGGCGCACAACCTGCCCGA
>DVLH01000143.1 GCA_018715585.1 Candidatus Aphodomonas merdavium | reverse complement strand
GAGGTCGTGCGCGAGCGCGTGGGCTTCCGGCGCTTTGAAATGAAGGACGGCATAATGTGCCTCAATGGAAAGCGCATCGTATTCAAGGGCGTAAACCGCCATGATTTCTGTGCCGAAACCGGCCGTGCCGTGCCCGAAGAGACGATCCGCCGCGACCTGCTGACCATGAAGCGCAACAACATCAACGCCGTGCGCACCAGCCACTATCCAAACCAGCGCATCCTGTACGCGCTCTGCGACGAGCTGGGCTTGTACGTCATCGACGAAACCAACCTGGAAACCCATGGCATTTGGGAAACGGTTGTGCGCGGAAAGCATCCCGTTTCCTACGCGCTCCCCGGAGATCAGATGGAATATCTGCCCCGGCTGATGGACCGCGTGAATTCAATGTTCGAGCGGGACAAAAACCATCCCTGCGTGCTGATCTGGAGCTGCGGGAACGAGGCTTTCGGCGGCAAAGTGCTCTACGCGCTGAGCTGTCATCTGCGCGCGCTTGACCCCACGCGGCTGGTGCATTACGAGGGCATCGCAAACGATCCCCGCTACCCCGGAACGAGCGACATGGTCAGCCGGATGTACGCGCCCGTTTCAGAAATTCGCGCCTATCTGGCGGAGCACCGCGAACGCCCGCTGATCCTGTGCGAGTATTCGCACGCGATGGGCAACTCTTGCGGCGCAATGCATCTCTACACGGAATATGCCTACGAAGAGCCCTTGTACCAGGGCGGGTTTGTCTGGGATTTCATCGACCAAAGCCTGCTTTGCAAAGACCGCTACGGGCGCGCAGCCTATGGCTACGGGGGTGATTTTGGCGACCGCCCGTGCGACTATAACTTTTCCGGCAACGGCATCGTTTACGGCGACGGGACCGAAAGCCCAAAGATGCAGGAAGTCAAATACAACTATCAAAACATCGTCGCCCGCGTCAATGGCACACAGGCCGTGATTACAAACCGCAGCCTGTTCACCTCAACCGCGTCCTTTTCCTGCATTGCAACGCTGGAACGGGACGGCGTCGCGATAGAAACGGGGGCGTTGCAAACAGACGTGCCGCCGCTGGAAAGCCTGGCATACCGCCTCCCCTTTGCCAAGCAGACGGCGCCGGGAGAATACGCCGTCACGCTATCCTTCCGGCTCAAGGAGGATGCTCCTTGGGCGTCGCAGGGGTACGAAGTCGCCTTTGCGCAAGGCGTGTACAAGGTGCAAGGAAGCGCGGCAAGCACCGTCCACCGCCCGCTTCGCGTCATCCGCGGTGATTTCAACACCGGGGTGGAAGGCGATGGCTTCCGCGTGCTGTTCAGCGACCTCTCCGGCGGGCTTGTCTCCTATCGCTATTGCGGCAAGGAGATGCTCAAATCCATTCCCCGCCCCAATTTCTGGCGCGCGCCAACCGATAATGACTGCGGCAACGGCATGCCCGCACGCTACGCGCAATGGAAAATTGCCTCGCTGTACGCCTCCGTAAAGGGGACGCCCCAGCTGGCTCAAAAAAACGCGCATCCCATCGCCGTCGAAAACGAGGACAAGTCCGTTTCCATCGCCTATACCTACGCGCTGGCGACCACGCCCGCTGCGCAGTGCGATCTAAGCTATACCGTTTTCCCTTGCGGGACCGTACGCGTCGCTTTGGATTACGACCCCGTGCCCGGCCTTGGCGATATGCCGGAATTCGGCGTAATTATGAAGCTGGATGCGGACTACAACCGCGTGCGCTACTATGGCCTGGGGCCTGGGGAGAACTACGCCGACCGCTGCCAAGGGGCGCGGCTTGGCATTTTTCAAACGACAGCGCAGGACAATCTGGCGCGCTACCTCATGCCGCAGGAATGCGGCGCGCGCACCGGCGTGCGCTGGGCGGAGGTGACGGACGCGCGCGGCCGCGGCCTGCGCTTCATGGCGGATGGCATGACCTTTTCCGCGCTGCCCTATACCCCGCACGAGCTGGAAAACGCCGTGCACGCCTATGAGCTCCCGCAGGCACATTATACAGTCATACGCTGTGCCCTGCAGCAGATGGGCGTCGGCGGCGACGACAGTTGGGGCGCGCGCACGCACAGGGAATACCTAATCGACGTCAGCCGCAAATGCTCCTTTTCCTTTTGCTTCCGAGGCATCGTTTGACAGGGCATCCAGCCGCGGGCCCTTTTCGTCCGTTATCCCCTGCCGGACTGTTTCCGTTTTCCCTTTGAATGCGGGCGCACCTTCCGTTTAACACCGCCATGCTAGGCGTCCTTGCCCGCAGTCAGGCCAAGCTCCCGCCTGATAAAACCGCACCGCCCGGAAGCAGGCAAAAAGTCCGCTTCCCTCCCGTGCTTCGGGAGTGCGCCCGCTTCAAACCGTAAGGAGGCGTTTGTCCAAAAACAGAAAGCGGTCCGGTCATGAGCAAATTGCCGTCCGGCTTGTTTCCCCAGGCAAACGCTTCTCCCTCCCTGTGCAGCCTTGCCAGGCCATCCTTCGGCAATCCAGCACAAGGGCCCTTCAACAGAAAGAGAAATGCCGCCGTCCGGCAATCCGAACGGCGGCGGATTTTTCTCTAAAATAGCCTCAAGGACAAGCCGTAGGCGCCATGACCTCCGGCACTAGCATGCCGAAACCCCGGCTGTGCCTGTTCGCGCAGGGGCATGGCCTTGAAAGCGCTCAGCGCTCCCACTCGTCAGCAAGACGGTTAATCTGGTTTTCAAACTTGGCAAGTTCTTTGTTTGCCATGCCCTCGCAGCCACGCGCCACGCGCATCAGGCGGTTGACCGCTTCAATCAGGCGTGCAAAGACGTTGTTGCGCGCACGCATCTTTGCCTTGATCGCCGGCTTGCCTTCCGGACAGGCAATCATAGCGCCAGCAGCGATATCATAAATGGCGCCGCTAAATGGCGCATACGCATCGTATCCCATCTGCACAAGCGTCTGTGTAAACGCCGTGCAAGATGCATCGTCGCCGTGGTTGACGAACACCTTGCCGGGACGTTTTTCAAATTTTCCCAGCCAGGCGAGCAGTCCGTCCCGATCAGCATGGCCGCTGACGCCGGGGAGGACGACAATCTGCGCGTTCACCTCGATCTCCTCGCCAAAGAGCTTCACTTTTTTCGCCCCATCCACGATTTGCCGGCCCAGCGTGCCTTCCGCCTGATAGCCCACGAAAAGAATGACGCACTCCTTGCGCCAGAGGTTATGCTTGAGATGGTGGCGGATACGTCCGGCTTCGCACATGCCACTTGCGGAAAGGATAACCTTGGGCGTCGTATCGAAGTTGATCTGCTTGCTCTCGTCAGCCGTAACGCTTGTTTTCAGCCCGTCAAACCAGATGGGGTTAATCCCGGAGCGGATAAGCGCATTTGTCTGATCGTCAAGCGATTCGGAGCCCGCCTGTAGGAAAACGGCCGTGGCCTCGTTGGCCAACGGGCTGTCAAGATAAACGGGGAAGTTTTCATAACCCGGCAAAAGCTTTTCTTCCTTGATTTGGCGCAAAAAGTATAAAATTTCCTGCGTCCTGCCAACAGCAAAGGAGGGGATCACCACATTGCCGCCGCGCTCAAACGCACTGCGCAGGACATCCGCCAGCGCGCGGGGATAATCAGCGCGCGCTTTTTCGTGCACGCGGTCGCCGTATGTGGATTCAATCACGAGCACATCCGCCTCAGCAACGGGTTGCGGATCGCGCAGGATCGGCTGGTTTGTGTTGCCAACATCGCCGCTAAAGACAATCTTGCGCTCCACCCCTGCTTCATGCAGCCAAATCTCTATCGCGGCGGACCCAAGAAGATGGCCCACATCGCTAAAGCGGATTTCCACGCCTTCCAGCACATGGATGCGCTCATTATAGTGGCAGGGGCGCAGTTTTTTTAAAACGCCTTCGGCGTCCTCCAGGTTATATACAGGCTCCGCAATGGGATCGCCCGCACGCTCTGCCTTGCGGTTTTTCCACTCAGCCTCGGCCATTTGGATGTGCGCACTGTCACGCAGCATAATTTGCAACAGATTACAGGTTTCCACAGAAGCATATATAGGCCCGCGAAATCCTTGCTTATATAAAAGGGGCAGATTTCCGGAATGGTCAATATGCGCATGCGTCACAAGGACGCATTCTATCTGGGAAGGAGGAACGGGCAACTCCTTGTTTTCAAAGCAATTCACGCCCTGCTCCATGCCACAGTCAACTAACAAAGACCGTCCGTTTACGCTTAGCAGCGTTTGGCTGCCAGTCACTTCATGCGTTGCGCCTAAGAACTCCACGCGCATTTTCTCACCTTCTTTCCGCTTCCATTATACCCCTTTTCCCGCAAAGAGGAAAGCAAAAGGAGAAAAGCCGGCAGGCGCACATGCCTTTACGGGCTAACCCGCCCCTTAGGGCCGCTCCCTCCGCAAGCAAAAGCGCTTCCCTGCGAGCAAGCATATCCTTCCCGGCACCGCGTAGGCAAGTAGCCCGTTGGGACGGCAGCAAACGGTAAGGCAGCACGTGCCTGATTCGCTTACGCCAAGCGCTGCGCACGCTGCTTCCACAGCTTCACCGGCAAGCCGTCCCTCCCCTGCGGATTTCCCGCAAGCGCCCGCTTGCTGCGCGTCCACCTGCTGTTTTGCCAAAACGCCTCCGCGCAGCGCTGCGGCTTTCCCGCCTGAACGGCCTTCCTTCCCGCGTGCTGCCCTTGCAAAAAGCACGCCAACGCGGCTATCAAAGCGCATGCCCGCCTATTTTTCGCATTGCCACCGGGATCGGCTTCCCGTTCTCCTTCCCATCCATCGCTTCCTACCGGCAACGGGCAGCATTTCTATGGCCAGCAAAGCCAACCTGATTATAACAATGGCCGGAAAGCCTTGCGCGGCTTTCCGGCCAACTTTCAATGTTCCTCCCGTCTCATTACAATCCCTGCGCGCCTTCAGCCGCATTTCCCTGCCCACGCTCCGATGTAAAATGCTGTACGCCGGCCACTCCCGCCAGAATCGCGGCACAGGCGAGGGCCGATTTCCAATCGAACGCTTCGCCGAGCAGCAGGACGCCCGCCAGCACAGAGACGACCGTCGTCACATTGGCAAACGCCGTCGTACGCGCAAGCGGCAAATACGTCGTAGCATAGTTGATAAGCAAAAATGCACCCATGGAAGAAACGCCGCCTAAATAAAGGATGGACAGCAAAAAGGCAGGTTCTTTCAGCGGCGCGGCAATTCCTCGAACGCTTCCACCCGATTCAAACAGGGCCATCGCCATAAACACCACAAATCCGACCAGGAACATCATATACGTGCGCTCAAACGCCGTATACTCCCTGGACAGCTTGCGCGCAAGCACATTGTAGAGCACGGCGGAAACCACTGCCCCTACGAGTAGCAGCACGCCTTTGAACGCTATTCCCCCTTCGGCGGTTCCCTTCATGGCCAAAAAAGCAATCCCGCCGATGGACAGCAGGCTAAATGCAAGCTGCAGCCACGTCGCACGCTCCTTGAGAAACACCGTGCCAAACGCCAGCGAAAACACAGGGATCAGCGCAATCATCACCCCGGAAAAGCTGGAACTTGTGTATAAGATCCCATTGCTTTCAAAAAGAAAATAGAGCACGGGCTGCAATACGCCCAGCACAACCAGCCACGGCCACCCGCTCCGGCGGAAATTTACATGGACCCTCCCCGTTAACAGCAGTGCGGTCATGAGCAAAAAAGCAAACAAAAACCGCATGGAAAGCAGCTGCAGCGGCGTAGCCACCGTCATTGCTAGGCGCGAAAACATAAAGCTCAATCCAAAGATCGCATTGCCAAAGAGGGAGGCCGCCATGGCGCGGCCTTGAATGTTACATTTCATATTCGTTCCCTAATATTTTTGCTTAGGATTCTTTCCCCACAACGACTGCTTCCAGCACGTCCACCATCTTTTCCAGCGCCTGCGAGGAAACGTATTCATAAACGCTGTGGAAATTGCATCCGCCCGTCGGCAGGTTCGGGCAGGGCATGCCCATGTAGGTGATGGTCGCCCCGTCCGTACCGCCGCGGATCGGCGGATGCGACGGCGTCAGCCCGCACGCTTCCATCGCCTTGCGCGCACGCGCGACAACTTCCATATGGTCTTGCAGCTTTTCGCGCATATTGCGATATCCGTCGCGCACGGTCAACGTCACGGTGCCTTCGCCGTATTTTTCGTTGAGGTACGCCGCAATCTTTGCAAGGCGCTCTTTCTTTTGCTCAAACTTTTCTCCGTCATGGTCGCGCACGATATACTCCGCCTCAGCATGGTCACAGCAGCCACGAATCGCCGTCAGGTGGAAAAATCCCTCGT